>JAHDEV010000054.1:14007-16133 GCA_020628615.1 Dokdonia sp. | reverse complement strand
TTTATCTACAGGTTTATTTATAATAGCACATATTCCCACATTGTAACATCGTTCTTTAACCTCACTAATTTCTAGTGCTGTTAATGCAATAATGGGGATATTTTTATGTTCTGTGGAGATTACTTCAGAGGCTTCAAATCCATTCATCACAGGCATATTGAGATCCATAAGTATTAAATCAAAATGGGTGTTGTTACATTCTTTTATAGCCTCTTCTCCATTTACAGTAATGGTACAGCTGTGACCCAATGAGTTTATTAGTTTCTGAGTTACTAACTGGTTGATTTTATTGTCTTCAACTACTAGTATATGTAAACTCTTATGTATAGAAACATCGTCTAGCTGATTATCTTCATTTGTAATTTCACATTCTAGTGTAAATGAAAATTGTGACCCTAAACCTATGTCACTAACTACGGTTAATTTACTACCCATAACCTCTATCAATGACTTAACAATAGGCAGTCCCAAACCAATGCCGTATGAAGTGTTTTCTTCTGAGTTACCTTGTTTAAAACTATCAAAAATGACTGCTAGATTTTCCTTAGAAATTCCTGTTCCTGTGTCTGAGATTTTAAATGTGATATGATCTTTGCTTTTTTCTCTTTTTGATAAGCTTACACTTAGAGCTACGGTACCTTTTTGCGTGTTTTTTATCGCATTATCAATGAGCTTTAATAGTACATCAGAGAGATTTACTTCATCCAACATATAATACGTATAAACCTCTTCTTTAATATCTAATATCAGTTGAGTTTCTTGTTGATCTGCGAGATATTTTAACGAGTTTACAACGTTCTCTAGAAGGGTTTTTATATTGATCTTAGATTGATTGATTGTGATGTTATTAGACTCTACCTCGTTAATTTTTAGAATGTTATTTACAACAGATTTTAAATGATCTCCTGAGAAT
Source organism: Dokdonia sp. (assembly GCA_020628615.1). GTDB lineage: Bacteria > Bacteroidota > Bacteroidia > Flavobacteriales > Flavobacteriaceae > Dokdonia. The sequence continues at coordinate 15,220 of JAHDEV010000054.1, read as the reverse complement.
TTTAAAGAGTTTAAAAGTCCTTTTTTAGTGGTTATGATGGAAGGATTTTCCATAAGCATCTCAGTAATGCCTACAACTCCATAAAGTGGTGTTCTTAAATCGTGACTAATATTGACTAGCAATTCTGATTTTAGTTTATTAGCGTGCTCTGCTTCATTCTTAGCTAGTAGAAGCGCACTATTCTTTTTCTGAAGCCGCTGATATGCGAGTCTCTTCTTGTAATTATAAAACACAAGAAAGGATGTGCAAATAAGTAGTAAAGCACAAACACCAAGTATGGTTATAAAGTTAGTTTTGAGTTGAGAGGCCTCGGCTTGTTGTTTAAACTCGTTCACCTTAAAGTTGGCTGTAACTTCTTCTACTTGAAGGTTTTTTTCTGCATTAAAATCGAGATCTTCATAATAGTTCATTTTTTTAAAACTCTCTAGCGCTAAATCATATTCACCAAGCTCCTGGTGTATTTCGCTTTTGAAATCATAAACGTCTATAAGTTCCCTATTGAGGTTGTGCTCCTCTCCTATCACTAGTGCTTTATCTATATACGTTAGCGCAAGTGTATGGTTTTCTTTTTGGTTGTGATAGACAGCAAAGTTTAACTGTTGTAAGAGTTCATAGATAGGATCTTCTTCTTGAATTGTAGGTAACAACTTATTAGCTTCTAAAATGTAGGGATACGCCTTATCTGGATCTTTAAAATTAAGATACATACCAGCTATATTATAGTAGGTATAAAAAGAATGCTCAGTTTTACCTGCTTCTAATGTATAATGTATTGATCTTTCAAAGAAAGCTGCAGCAGTATCTGCAGTAGCAATATCCATAGAATAAATATTACCGAGACCATTAAGTGACGCTACGTTTACAAAGTAATCATCTGTATTACTATCTAATGCGAGGTTGTAGTATTTTTTCGCATCGGCATAATCTTTTATAGCTTGATAGGTATTGGCTAGACTTACGTAGGCCTTTGCCTGAAGTGATTTATCCTTATACTTATTTGCATATTGCACTGCAGAGGTGGCATATTGTAGCCCCTCTTTGTAATTCCCACTTATGTTTTCATCTTTGGCTAATGAAAGCAGGACATTTACGCTATCTACTACTTTATTATTACCGGTCTGGCAATACACGAGCCCACCGTAACAACATACTATTATGATAATGAGGAGCGTGTTTTTCAAGAGAATTATTTTTTGGGGTGTTAAAAGATAGA
>JAHDEV010000054.1:0-13907 GCA_020628615.1 Dokdonia sp. | reverse complement strand
ATAATGAGGAGCGTGTTTTTCAAGAGAATTATTTTTTGGGGTGTTAAAAGATAGACAAGAATATTTTAAAAATAGGTGAAAAGCCTATAATTATGACTAAGAGCATAACATTAGTTATAAATAAGATGCACTAATGTACATTGTATTGTAATCAGTATTAGGTATTCTTTAAGGTGCTATATCAACCGTACTACGTTCATATTTATTCGCAACATATCGTTTTATTACATCTATAGCATCTTTAACCGAATTTTTTTGCTACATAAAACCTTTAAAGTATTCACTATAAACACTGTAGAAATCACATATTCAAATTGTGAATATCTATTACAAGGCATCACTTTTTTGACATTTACAATACCCTATTTTTGGCAACCTTAAAACAAAATAGATATGAGCGCAACGTGGTACGAGTGTAAAGTAAAATATAGAAAACTAGATGAAGCATCGGGAACGCAAAAGGTTAAAACAGCACCTTTTCTAGTAGATGCAATTTCATATACAGAGGCCGAAAGTAGAATCACACAAGAGATGGCTGCCTACCTTCCTGATAGTGAAGAAATAAAAATTACAAACATCAAGGTGGCAAACTATGCAGAGATTCACCCTTTTGAAAATACCGATAGATGGTTTAAATCACGTGTTTCTCTCATAGCTTATGATGAGGAAAGCGGTAAGGAGCGCAAAACGAGTCTATACCTACTCGTGCAGGCAAATGACGTTAAAGAAGCTTTTGACAACACGGTTTCTACTATGAAGGATACTATGGGTGAATACACCATACCAGCCATTGCTGAGTCGCCTATAGAAGATGTTTTTCCATACTTTTCTGGTGAAGAGGGAGACCTAGAGCGTCTGGAAGAGTTTACAAGAGTAAAAGATTCTGTGCCTGTTGATAACAGTGAGAATGAAGAGCTGGCAATGGCAGACTCTCTTACAAGCGAAGAAGAGTAACAATGGCCATATAAAATATTTAAAGGCGGTTTACATTAAGTAGACCGCCTTTAAATATTATAACTATTAAAAAGTGTAAGAGCGCTTTCGCGAAAGCGTAAAAAAAAACTCCATAAACACGAATGTGCTTATGGAGTTTATACGTGTTAGAATGTCTTATCTATTCTTCTAAGAGAATGTCTATTGTAACGTCTACATCTTCCCATAGTTTGTTCTCGTGATATTCACCACAAACGGCTTCTAGAGCATCATAACCAGCATCCCAGTTGTAAATACTTAGATCAGGAATCGATCCCGTGAGTACCAATCTATCCGAAAGTATTGTTATGTCAAAAACTTGAGTATTGGTAATTGAGTTCATTTCAAAATCTATAGTAACGGTTGTGTCAGTAAGATTTGTTACTGTCCCTACTATATCTGGGGTAAATGCTGCAAAAAATGTAAATACATTTTGTGTGCGTTCTGACTCATTACCTACGTTTACAGAACTGGCATCTACTGTAACAATTGCATCTTCTAGAATTGAAACCGGTGTGTCGCCACTTTGATTAAAAGTATATGTTACTATATCAAATGTGCCGCTCACTCCTGCCCTATTATCATAATCTGGATATTTATATGCTGTCCACTCTATTTGTACGCGTGGCTCTGGAGTATCATCATCTGCATTGAGAAGATCTAGAAACTCTTGAAAGTAACTTGCCTCTTCTTCGGTAAGTTGTGTCGCATCTGCTGGAGGCATTACGGTATTTGAGCTAGAGTTAATTCTACTCACCATTTGTACAATATTAGACTTGGTCTTTTCATAATTATCATATCGATTATTACCTTCTACGTGGTAGATATGACAGGAGATACACTTTGTATCTATTACATTTTTAAGTGTACTAGTGTAAAAGGCTTGCGCCTGTGCATCATTTACAGGATACAAACTATCTGCCTGCTCTGTTGTACAACTTATAGCATTGCAAATAAGTAGTATTATGATTGCTTTACAATAACGCATTTTGAAAGTATAATTTCATTAAACATCTCTTCTAGTCCACTATAAATACCACGTATAGTAACCTGGCTACCTGTTGTGATGGTACTATCTATTTGTACATTTTCAACTTCACAGGTAATGCGCTCATTAATTACGATAATACTTGTAAGCTCTCCTTTTTCAATAAGAGTTATGGTCCCGGTTACTTCTATTACATCACTTAGTAGCGTTGTTGCTACCTCAGATTCGCTATCAAATTTTGTGATTAAGTCTTCTGCGCTCATTGTGATATCTGCACTAGCGCCCGCTGCTGTTTTTGCAGGTAAGTTGTATAAATACAAAGCATATGAGGCTGCCACCATAACAACCACAATACCTACCGATAGGATCTTTTTAATCATATTACTTGTAGTTTGCTTCTAAGTTTACATCTATATCTGCAGAGATTTTATCTTTTACCAGTGATGGAATCTCAACCTTGTATGTTGCGAGGGTAATTTTAAAATCACTTGTTACTTTTACAGATTTATCTTCCATTACTTCTATAACAGCTTTTACAGTTTTTGGAGACGTCACACCGTGTAAAATCATAGAGCCGCTTATAGTCACATCCTTATATACTTGTGCAGTATTAAGATCTATGTCTTGATCTATAGTCCCTTTAAACTTTGCTGCAGGGTACTTATCTGAGTGCACATATTTTTCATTAAAATGTTCTTCCATAAGTGCTTTTTCAAACTTGAAAGATTTTAAAAGAACATTAAAAGCTATTACATTTTTTGAAGTGTCAAAAATGCTAGCAGCCTGGCTGCTTGTAGCTTCTATATTTTCCATAGAAGTCTCTGAAGAAAAGGTGATCACACCTGTACGAGTGATAAGTTTTTCTTGTGCCTGAGTAACAGCAACAGTAAAAAGTACGAGTAAGAGTGTAAGTGATTTGTTCATAATATATGCGTTATTTTGATTTTTTTGAAAATGAAAATTCCCTAAGAATACTGAAACCAAAATTGATATCTCTATTAAAGAAATCTCCACTTTGGTTAATAGCAAACTTACCAGGGTGTAATGCAAAAGCATTTGTAAAGTATAATTGAAAAACGTGACCTCCAGTTTCTATATCCATCCCTACGGCTAGCGTGTTTTTACTAGCATCGTGAGTATCAAAAGTAGGGAGAGTATAATAATACTCTGCGTTAAGTGATATAGATCGTGATATAAGATAACGTCCCCCCATAGCTATTGAAAATATAGCATTAGGGTCATTTTCTGTCTCAGTAAGGTTTCTATATACAAATGTGGGTGACACTTGTAAAGAAAGGTCTTTATTAAACTTACGGCTTATGAGTAGCTGGTTTACATACTCTAGTCTACCACTAAAGTTTTTATTGCGAGCTTCTGGAAAATACTCCCTAGTTTTTATATCAAGACTTCCAAAATAGCTTAAAGCGAAAGGGAAAGGTGATGTACCATCTCGCTGTCTCAATGCACTTACTTTAATACTATTAGAATATGTTTTATCTGGTTTATTTGATCTTGCTATTCCCAGTTGTATGAAGTCTGTCAACCCGTATTCAAGACTTATGTGCATATTATTAATCTGGTCGAGACCAAAAAAATTATCAATGCCCTTAATTTTCCCAAAGACGTGCGAAATTCTAAAATGAAGCTGGCGTTGCTTTACTCGCTCTGTAGACTGGCCTATAAGTAATCGTGTAGACTTAAATGTGGCAATTACTTCGTTATCACTCTCGATGGTTAGATCGTCTAGTTCGGCAAATAAATCATCATCTTGTTGATTATTTGCAGGCTCTTGTGCGTAAACCGATAAGGCGCATACTATAAGACATAGTACTGCTAAGCATTTTTTCATTGATTGATGTAATATGCTGCAATATTAAGTTCAAATACTCTTTATATCAGAAACTTAATATTGAGAATTTTCACACAAATCTAAACTATTTTAACAATTAATACACTTGTAAATACTCTATTTAAGAATGGAAGTTTTTTTTTATGAATATGGCAATATTTAATTGTATTCTAGGTGGTTAGGTAGTCTATTTTAATAAAATTTTAAGAATCTAACATTCCACAAAAAAAATAGCGAGTATCAGATTGATACTCGCTATTACAATTTCGCCTTGAGCGTATAAAATATGTAGTAAAGATTATTTCTTAACTCGCTTTACATTTACAGCGCTAGGTCCTTTTTCTCCGTCTTCTACTTCAAATGTAACTTTGTCATTCTCTCTCAATCTTCCAGTTACGTTAGTAGTATGTACAAAAACCTCTTCGTCAGAATTGTCTATGGCAATAAATCCAAATCCTTTTTTTGTATTGAAGAACTTTACCTTTCCTTCTTTTCGTATGGATGCTTTAGTAGACCCAAATAGTCTATTAAAAAATGCTTTAATCATTGTTTGATAATTTAATTTTGGTTGTGATTAATTAAATAATAGTGATTCTAATCTTTTCTTCCTCGTCACTATTTTTAATTTTTTACGTGGCAAATATCGTAAATACAAATCTCTTGCAAATCGTATTACCAGATTTTAATTCTTTCTTCTGGTGTTTTAAAGTTCTTTTGCCCCTCTTTTACATCAAAAGCGTCATAAAATGGAGTGAAGTTCATAAGTGGTCCATTTACACGCCAGATAGGTGGTGAGTGCGGATCTGTAGCTACATAATTTCTTAAATACTCATCTCTTGTCTTGACACGCCAGATACGCGCTACAGATAAAAAGAAACGCTGGTCTGGAGTAAAACCTCCTATTTTTGTGGTGTCTTGACCTTGTTTTGTTCTTTTAAAGGCATCATAAGCGATAGAGATTCCGCCATTATCTGCCGTGTTTTCTCCTACTGTAAGTGCTCCTTTAAGGTGCAGACTGTCAAGAACAGTAAAGCTGTCGTACTGCTCAATAATTTGCTGTGTTTTTGCCTTAAACTTGGTATAATCTTCTTCTGTCCACCAGTTTTTTACATTTCCTTCTTTGTCATATTGGGCTCCTTGATCGTCAAAAGCGTGTGTAAACTCGTGACCTATTACCATCCCTATACCACCATAGTTTACAGCATCGTCTGCATATAAGTCAAAGTATGGCGCCTGTAATATTCCTGCAGGAAAAACTATCTCGTTAAGTGATGGGTTATAATATGCGGTAACTGTAGATGGTGTAGTGCCCCATTCATCACGGTTAGGCGCTTTATTAAGTTGTTTAAGTTCGTACTGGTAACTATCACTACGTAAGGCAACTACATTTTCAAAGAACTGATCTCGGTTTATCTCTACGTCGTAAGTTCTCCATACATCTGGATAGCCTATTTTTTTATTGATAGCAAAGAGTTTCTCCTTTGCTTTTACCTTTGTACTATCACTCATCCACTCAAGGTTTTCTATGCGTTGCTCGAGTGATTTCTGAAAATTGTTTACTAGGTCAAGGGCTCTTTCCTTTGCTTCTTCATTAAAATATCGCTTTACATACAGCTGGCCTAAGGCAAATCCTATTTGTCTATCTACATTGCGCACCATACGTTTAGTACGTGACTGTTGCTCGCTTTGTCCAGAGATCACCTTAGTATATGCAAAAGAGGCATCTTGAAAGGGTGTACTTAATATATTATCGTGATTGCTTAAAGACTTTGCCTTTACATAAAGCTTTAAATCTTTGAGAGAAGTGCTCGCAAGTACATCATTTACTTTATCATAGTATGCCGGCTGTCTCACATTTAATGAGTCTATATCTGTACCTAGCGTAGTAAAAATACATTGCCAGTCTATTTGATTATGTCCATTATCTAGGTCTATTACCGAGACTTTATTGTAATTATCTTTTATGACGCGACGCTGTATTCTTGTTTTATGAGAATCTGCAAGTTCTTTTTCTATGGCATAAACTATTGCAGCGTTTGCTGCCGCTTCTGGGTCACCTACTAATTCAAAAAGTGTAGTTAAATACGTTTTATATGCATCTTGTATGGCTACAGATGAAGGATCTTCATTAAAGTAGTAATCACGATCTGGTAGACCTAACCCTGTTTGAGCTAGATGCAAGATGTTAAGCTTGCTATTTTTTTGATCTGGTGAGATGTAAGGCGCTAGAAAGGAATAATCACCCGTTTTTATTTGATTTGCTACCACATCCATCAGCTCCTCTATAGTAGAGGTACCGTCTATCTTTTCTAGCAGGGGTTGTATAGGTGTAATACCACGTTTATCAATACTGAGCGTATCCATACCAGAGGCATAAAAGTCTCCCACTAGTTGCTCGACACTACCCTTGTCGTGTGATTGCTCAGAAACCTCTTCGAGTATATTTTTGAGAAGTTCTTGCTGTGGTATATTGAGAAAACGATATGCTCCCACTCCCACTTGGTCATCTGCAATGACAGCATTATCATACCAGTTTTTATTCACGTGATTATAAAAATCATCACCTGGAGCAATTTGTTCAGATATTCCGTCAAAGACTACCTCAGGGTGTGTTTCGTTTTTTTGCTCAGACTGCTCACAGGCTATAAAGCTAGCAGCAATCATTGAGAGATACCATAGTTTTTTCATAGTTGGTTGTGTTTGTTGTAATCTCGTTATTATTTAATCTTTCCAGCCCCAAGGCGCTTCTGGTGCGGCAATAGGTTTTGTGATATCCATCACTACTTTAAAGACACTATCACGGCCTAGTCTTCTTAAGTTATATGTAAAGGTGGTATCATCTAGCGTTACCCACCAGACATTTGTTGCCGCGGCAGGTATAAGTTGTTGTGTATGCGCATCTGCAGGAAAGAATTGAATATCTTCTTTACCTACATTACTTGCTGTACCTCCATATTGAGTTACAGTATCGTCACTACCGTCCTCGTGGCGATGATCGTGTTTTAAAGTGATCATACCATCCTTCTTTGTAAAGACCCAAGTACGGGATCTATCATCTCCTACAAAGAAAGGAACCTTTATCTCGTTATCAGAGCAAGAGCGAACGTGCATTACGAGCTCTTTACCGCCAAAGGCTTCATCATTTTCTGGCAAAGCAAGATGACCCTTGTAAGCTTTACCACAATGGCTTGCGAGTGTGTTCCAAAAGATTTCTGAAGGTTGCTTTTCTTGAGCAAATAAGCTACTAGTTATGATAAGACATACTAGTAACAAGCTTTGTTTTAATGTCATAGCCAAAGCTAAGTAATTAAAACAAAGTCATTAGTATATTATAAAGCTATTTTACAGTCTTAACTTACTTGCTTATAGTTTCTCTCGCAAGTAACTTATCTATAAGTTCTTCCTTAGTGAGATGATGAAAAACCTTGTGTACTTTCTCCCTTAGTTCCGGTTCTAGTTCACGATTAGGCTTTGTTTTAAAGATTTTACGCGCCCAGAGTATGAGGTTATTATCTGCGATTTCTTGAGATGACGCTTTCGCGAAAGCGGAAAAAGTAATACCTAATTCTTCTTCAAATTCTGGTATCTCTGCAACCTCCTCTTGTTGTAAAACAGTAAGTGCATAGCCTGTTTTTCCTGCTCTGGCAGTACGCCCCGTTCTATGTACATACATATCATAAAACTCTGGTAAGTGATAGTTAACCACATAAGAAATATCTTTTACATCTATACCACGTGCCGCAAGATCTGTTGCTACGAGTATATCTATATGCCCTTCTCTAAACTGTCCCATCATACGGTCACGTATAGCCTGGCTCAAACTACCGTGCAATGCCCCAGAAGAAAACTTATTAATAGCCAGATTTTTTGCTAGTTTATTTACAGCGGCCTTGGTCTTACAAAAGATGATACCACGCTCCCCTATTTTTGAGTTTAAGAAATGCATTAATACATCTAGCTTCTCTATAGGCTCCACCACTACATAATCGTGTGTGATTTTGTGACTAGCCAGATTTGCTCGCTCTGCAGTAATCTCCAGCGGATTTTTAGACAGGTAATTTTGTATAAGTTGCTTTACTGCGCCCGGCATCGTGGCCGAAAATAAGAAGGTACGCCTATTATTAGGCATTGTCTCTACAATGACATCTATACTGTCTTTAAGAGCACTTACCATCTCATCTGCCTCATCTAGCACAAGATAATTGGCTTGAGAGATGTTTATTGCTTTACGTTCCATTAAGTCTATAAGACGTCCAGGTGTTGCAATTACAATCTGAGCGGGTGCTTTAAGACGTTCTATATTTTCTTTTACAGGTATCCCTCCATAAAAAACCGCTGCCGTTACTTCTGGTAATTGTGCAGCATATGCTACAATATTTGAGTATATCTGTTGTCCTAATTCTCTTGTTGGGACAAGTATCACGGCCTGTACCGTAGGGTTTGTACGATCTATAAGTTGTAATAAAGGTACCCCAAAGGCTAGCGTTTTACCCGTACCTGTTTGCGCTAGTGCAACTACATCCTTTTTTGATGTGAGCATTGCCGGGATGGCCTGCTGTTGTATATCTGTAGGTTGTACAATCTCTAGTGCAGCTAGAGCTTCTTGTATTGCGTTTGTTACTCCTAGAGCGGTAAATGTACTTGTCATATATGCTGGCGCCTTTTTAATCTGTAAACTTAATATTGCCTTAATTATGCTTCTTGTAAGTGTCTTTTTGACTTACGGTAATTATGCTTAGGGTAAATACTACGCTTTGCAAAACGGTTAAGATTACCTGCATTAATCATTTTAATATACGTCTTTTTTGTCACCCCAAAATACTCATAGGTAGTACCATCTGTAAAGGTCACCTCAAGTAATAAACCTTTATGCTGGTAATCTGCTATAGCTGCATTTGTTATAGTTTCTGTGTATGCCTCAAGATTTGCCTCCTTAGTCTCTGGCGCCATACTTACTAGAAAGTGATAACCATCTATGATACGACGGCTTTGTATCTCTGCCTCTTCTTGCTTAGGATCTCCAGCTTGAAACTTATCTGGATGCCACTCTTTTACAAGATTTCTATAACTCTTTTTGAGCATTTTAAGATCTATTTCTTTCTCAACTCCAAAGAGTTTTTTGTATTCATTTATACGCTTCATAATCAGGGCTTTTATCAGTGCGCGAAAGTACGCCTAATTAATGGTTTAATTAGAACCTTATCTAAAAGAAAACTTCTTAAAAAAAGACTAGATCTTGAGATCTAAACCATAGTTCTCTTACGTATTACATATACCAGCATTATATGCCCTATAGCGTAATAGCATAAAAGTTAAACAATTTATAAAATGCTGACTATTAGATTTTTATTAACACTTTAGATTTTATTTTTATGATGTTCAAAAGAAAAAAACCAAACGCTATGATCCAATCAAACAATAACATTGTAAGAAGTCTCAATAATCTTATAGAGTACTCTACAGATTTTCGCTTTAAGCGTAGAGCAAGTTTTAAGCAGTTGCACATCGCCATTATAAAGAACCACTTTAACGCCTCATCTGTTGTGCTTGATGTAGATAAAGGAACAGTTTTACTAGGTATAGATATGCTAGAACGTGGTGCCGAGGTAGAAATCACCTATAACAACCTTGAGAAGTTTTTAAAATCTTGTATACGTGAGACAGAAGAAAACATTTCGTTTTATAAAAATATCTTGCATTATTATGCGATGACAGAGGCTGTTGCCTAGTAGTTTTTTTTGGGATACGCTTTCGCGAAAGCGTACTCACACGTATCATAAATAGTATATCTTAAAACAATAAGTGATTTTACTAAAAGTGTATTAATAAAATACTAATGTCGTGCTAGCTGGAGGTATTGTAATACAGATTACTTAAATTTAGTAAACAACTTAAAAAACAAGCTATACAATGAATAATAACACAAAAGGAATACTAGGTTTACTTGCAGTAGCTGCGGGTGCCCTAGGTTTATATAAGTACAATAAATTATCACCAGAAGAGAAAGCTGCGCTTAAAGACAAAGCAAAAAGAGCGGGAGATACTCTTAAGGAAACATATAATGATGTAGAAGAGCAAGTGTCTGAAAAGCTTACGAGTTTAAAAAATGCTCTTGACAAAGAACTCTCAAAGGCTGATAAGACCACAAACCGCAGAGCCCCTCATCAAGATGATATAGAAGATGCTACTATTGTAGAGGCAAAAGAAGCACTAGATAAAGGTGAAACCACCTTTGTATAAATTAGACATAGCGATTAAAAAAAGTCCCGATATAACTCGGGACTTTTTTATGCCTTATAGATACTATAAACACTAGCCTCTACCTCTACGCCAGGGCTTTCTTAAAGTTGTTTTGTCATTTTTCTTGACACTGTTTATAAAATAAACACCGCTTAGAAGTACTACGGCAGCAATCATAGATTGTAAGGTGACCTGTTCATCAAGAAAATACCACCCTAAAAATAATGCTACCACAGGGTTTACATAGGCAGAGGTAGCTACCTTCTCTGTAGACACCTTTTTAAGAAGATAATTAAAAGATGTAAAAGCGGCAATCCCGCCAAAAATAACTAGGCACACCATAGAGATTTGTGCTCGGGTACTCCAGGTGTTTGGAAAACTCCACGGTTCATTAATAACTAAACTTATAATCCATAAAAGTACACCGGCGCTTACCATCTGGTAACCAGTGGTTATAAAAAAGTTTTTAGGAAGATCTGCTTTTGCCACAAAAAGGCTGCCTATACTCCAACTTAATATACAGGTAAAAATCATACCTATACCTAGAGCAGCACCTTCTTTCATTGCAATTTCTTGCTGTGAGACAAGTAAATACATACCTATAAGTCCTAACACTACGCCTACTATAGATTTAGGCTTTAAACCCTTTTTTTGAGTAATTCTCATAAGTAAGAGAATGGATAAAGGCTGTAACGCAGCTAGTAACGCTGCAAAACCGCTGTCTACATAGTTAAGTGCCCATACAAATACACCGTTACCATACACTAAAAAGAAAAATCCCGCCAGAACGGAGTTGCGCAGCTGTTTTGGAGTAACCTTAAGTGATTTTCCTGTCATTTTTGCTATGAGAAAAATAAGCGATCCAGCCATTGTAAATCGCAATCCCGCAAGCATAAAAGCCGGAGCCTCACTTACTACAATTTTGTTCCATAAATAAGTGGAGCCCCAAAAGACGTAAATGGAGAAAAAAGCAAGTATAATTAAGTAGGTTTCCTTTTTCATAAGTGGCTGTTTTATGCTGGATAAATAAGGCAATACGAACATAACGATAATAACTAAAGTAAAAACATCTTTAGATAACGATTTTAAAGAGATGTATGAGTAGTATCTTTGCTATACAAACATTTGCAAACCGTTGACAGAGATACGTAATTATATAAATAAGTTTTCACCCGTTTCAGACAGTGATTGGGAGCTCTTTAGCTCTAAGCTAAAAGAGCGTACTTTTAAGAAAAAGGACATCATACATAAAGCTGGTGTAGTAGAAAATTATATCTCCTTTATTACTACAGGCACGGTGCGATTATTTATACCAAAACCCAAAACCGAAAAGGAAATCACCTTTGGCTTTTGTTTTGAGAATCAATTTGTGAGTGCTTACGACTCGTTTTTGTTACAACAACCTTCTGAGCACGCTGTACAGGCACTCTCTAATACGAGTATGCTTAGTATTTCTTATAACGATCTTCAAGAAATTTACAATAAAACAGCTATAGGTAACCTTATAGGAAGGCTCACTGCCGAAAATCTTTTTATCACCAAGTCAAAAAGGTTGCAGTCGCTTCTTGATCAAACGGCAGAGCAACGCTATTTAAGTATATTTAAAGAGCGACCACAGCTTCTCAAGGAGGTATCTCTCAAATACATAAGCTCTTACATAGGCGTGACCCCACAAGCCCTAAGCCGTATACGCAAGCGTATTACTTAATGTAGGTTCATTGTATTGCCTTTACTGCCAGAGTACCTTTGCATAAAAAAGAAATGCTTATTCTCATCTTTGTTATAGTGATGTGGTATAGTGGCCTGTTTTTTCAGTCATTCTTTCTACATAGATATGCCGCTCACCAGACATTTACAATGTCAAAAACTGCCGAAAAAATAACCTTTATACTAACCTGGCTTTTTCAAGGGCCTAGTTACCTTAGCGCATATGGCTATGGTATTATGCATAGAATGCATCACGCCTATACAGATACAGATAAGGACCCACACTCCCCTAGTTATGATGAAAATCCATTTGCTATGATGTGGAAAACAAAAAACATCTACCAAGACATTAATAACGACCGAGTAGCAGTAGATGAAAAATTTAAAAAGAACGTCCCACAATGGAAACGTTTTGATGCTTTTGCTAGTTCTCGTTTCTCTAGATTGCTTTGGGGCGCATTATATATTGCCTTTTTTGCTGTATTTGCAACCGCCTGGTGGCAATGGCTATTTTTACCCGTAGTGCTAGCTATGGCGCCTATACACGGTGTCATCATTAACTGGTTTGGTCATATTTTAGGTTACCGAAACTTTAAAACTAAAGATACTTCTAAAAATCTCTTTCGCTTTGACTTCTTGATGATGGGAGAAGGATATCATAACAACCATCACAAGTTTGGCTCTAGACCTAACTTTGGAGGAGTGCGTTGGTATGAGATAGATGTAACATATCTTATAATGCGTTTTTTACATCGCATTAACCTTATCCAGATGAAGCCTATCAAAATAGACGTACAAAGACACCGCTAATTTTTTAAAAAGCTCAGATTGATATTTCTTTCTGAGCTTTTCTAGTTTTGGAGAGATGTACCTTTTACAAAAAGGGTGGTTAACGTCTGTTTTATAATAGTCTCTTATTTCCTGTGGTGAGGGCTTAAAGTTTATAACTGGTAATACGGTGGTTATAATCACTACTTCCTGAGGTAGATTACTTACTTCCGCTTTCGCGAAAATGTACTTCTTACAGTCAACTTTCAAACCACTTTGCGCGGCACACAAATCCAAAATTCATTGTATATTTAGATCAAACAAATCAAGACCACAAAGTAAAGCTAACCAGCAATCCCGATAGTTATCGGGAGCCGTACTCGCTTTATGTAGTGGCCTGTTACCTACAATATGAAAAAACAACATTTCACTTTTTTTATCGGAGTTTTTCTCTTAATTACTTCTTGCAATCAAGCGGAAAAGAAAAAGCAGACCGAACTGAAAAAAGACGAACCCATTGTTCAAGAAATTATTGCAGAAACTATTGAAATCGAAGAAAAAGAAAGCCCTCAATTCATAGAAAATGATAGTATAACTCATCTTTGGGAATCTGAATTAAAATCATTGACAAAAAATTATCAGGATTTCACAGTCAAAACGGAATTAACCGAGAATGACCACGATGAGACTCAAATAGACACAATTAAAACTTTGACTTTTGATAAATCAAAAATTATAGTTTACTCAACTAGCGGATTTTATGCTGTTTGGAATGCTGACATAAAAAATGCTGAATTACCGATATGGAATTATGTAAAAGTCGGAATGAAAAAATATCAATTAGAGAAGACATTGGCTACTCAATTAAAGTCTGATACAATAAAAATTGGGAATTTAGAGCAGACATCACTTTTTGAATTTCACTTTAACAAAGGGGAACTAAACCAAGTGAAATTTGAAGGATATGTAGACTAAAATACTGTAGGTAACACGGTGTATAAAACATAGCTAATAAGTGTTTAACCGAAAGGTAAATGCTCATTTTCGAAGTCCGCCAAATTTTTAATTTGGCTTTAAAAAAGAGAGAAATTAAAACAAAATATAAAAATTCGGCTCTGTGTTAATCCGAAAAGTTAGTGTCTTTTTATACGCTACGTTCCATACACAAGTCCGTGGCGGCTGATTGCCCAAGGGCTCGCAGTTCACGATTAAATAAGCCACATAAAAGGCAGTTGCATACTTGGTTATTACCGCAATCGTATGGCTACGCTTCAAAATCGGTTTAAGAGCGATTGTAAAAGCAAAAATCAAGGATCTGGCACAGATGGATCATAGAGCAAACCCGCTAGGATTTTAAAGCTCCCACCCTACTCAATCAGCCGC
>JAHDEV010000053.1 GCA_020628615.1 Dokdonia sp. | reverse complement strand
GACAGCATAAAATGGTGGATATTGCCTTTCTATATCGCTACAAGGATAAAGATGCACGATACATAGATTACTTCACTGGTCAATTACAGTCACTCAATGATGCTTTAATCGTAGGTGAATATGAAACTATTCCCGATGGAAACGGAGTTTACGAAGCCTTTAGATCTGGTTACAGAGTTCTCAATTGGCTACAAATTCATAATGGATTTCTTGGAGAAAAAGCATATTCAGATAAAGAGCAGCTTACTACAATAGCAACATTGTTGCAACACGCTTCACACCTATATGAGAATAATGCCGAGTTTAAATCTGGTAATCACCAAACGAGAGGGTTGAGTGCGCTGGCTATGCTTGCCATTATTTTCAGTGATTTTCAAGATGCAGATTTATGGTATGAAAGAGCGATGAGTATTCTCGAGCAGCACTTGCAGCGCGAGATCAATGAGGATGGTTTCCAATTTGAACGTACCATTCACTATCATCAAAGCGATATTGACAACTACTTTTATATCTATCAACTCGCTCAAAAAAGCAATAAGAAAGTAAGTGCCATCTGGGAAGAACGTTTAAAATCTCTTTTTACTACACTTACTAAAATCGCATTTCCAGACGGATCTGCACCAGTATTATCTGATGATACAGATGCACCTTGGGCAGAGAAAAACGACATTTCTGGTACACTTACTTTGGGGTATCTTTTATTTGATGATCCTGAGATGGGATACTTTGCAAAGAGCGCGGTAAAACCTAAGTATTTATGGAATTTAAGTAAGGAACAACTAGGTGCCTTAAAAGATATTAAAGCTACGACACCTCAAGTAGGCTCTTATGCTTTTGAAGATACCGGATATTATATCATGAGAGAAGGCTGGGATGCCCAAGATAATATGCTTGTCATAGCTGCCGGACTTGATGCAGATAAGCCAGACCATCAGCATGGAGATATGCTGGGTATTCAAGCAATGGCAAATGAGAAGGTAGTATTGCCTAACTATCAAGTACGTTACTCGCTAGAAGATCTTGAGCTCTTTAAAAATAGTATGGTAAAGAATGTGGCACTTGTAGATCAAGAGTTACAAGGCAAGCAATACACTTCAAATAAAGGAGGAAGCGGCTTCGGGAAATTTAAAGAACTTCCTACGCCAAAGGTCTTAGGGTGGAGCGCAAATGCTACAGCAGATGTGTTTGTAGGCTCACACAACGGATTTGAAAATGTAGGTGTCAGTTATACTAGACAAGTAATAAATGTTGAGAATGAATTCTGGATTGTAAAAGATAATTTTAAATCAAAAGCTCCACATACTTACAAGCAAGTATGGCAAGGTCATTATAGTAGTGAGCATAGCCCAGAGTTACTTAGAGCTACTTTTGATAATGGAAGCGGCTTAGATATTTTACAACTACAAGCCGTAGATACAGTAGTTACA
The DNA here is from genome assembly GCA_020628615.1 of Dokdonia sp. Classification (GTDB taxonomy): domain Bacteria; phylum Bacteroidota; class Bacteroidia; order Flavobacteriales; family Flavobacteriaceae; genus Dokdonia. The sequence continues at coordinate 14,776 of JAHDEV010000053.1, read as the reverse complement.
GACGGTAAACGTGGTAAAGAATGGTCTGTTGTGCAAAAAGCAGCTACAAATAATTTCAGTTTTGTGACGGTGCTTTATCCATTTGACACTTACGATAAGAGAATAGATGAAGATAGCATGGGTAGAGAATTTGCCGGTTGGTCAATGAGTACTACTAGTGATACTCAAAACAATAGTACCACCTTATCTAAGGATGATACTAACATATCATTTGCTACTTCACAATTAACAATAGGCGATGTGATTATTGATTTTTCACAAGAGGCCGATGTGATGACGCAAGTAGAAAACGACCGTTTATACATTACACTGTTAAGTGATAAGCCTACCACTGTTACGATTACCCAAGGAAAACAAAACATATCTCAGCCGCTAGCTCCCGCAGCTAGGCTTGAATATAAAATTAAGTAAGACTTTATGAAATTAATTAGCAGAAATACGGCTCTTATAGTTGGTATCACACTTTCGACTTTATTCGTTTCTTGTGATGAGCAGGTGCCTAGTAAAGACACATCGGTTGCTACTATGAGTAGTGCAAACCCAAATGTAGTACTTACCGCAACTGAGGTTGATGATATTAGAGCTAAGTTAGGAAGTGTTCCGTTGTTTGATAGTTCGCTAGCTGTAGCAAAACAAGAAGTAGATGCAGCTATGGAAAAAGGGATACAAGTGCCTATCCCAAAAGATATGGCTGGAGGTTATACCCACACACAGCATAAATTAAATTATACCATACTTCATAAGGCAGGAGTGATTTTTCAGCTCACGGGAGAAGAGAAATATGCACAGTATACGAGAGATGTTTTAATGAAATATGCAGAGATGTATCCTTCCTTACCACGTCACCCACAAGAGCGCTCTTATTCACGTGGGAAGATATTCTGGCAATGTCTCAATGATGCAAACTGGCTAGTGCATATGAGCCAGGCGTATGACGCCATACGTAGTTGGATACCAGAAGAAGATCGTGAGACACTTGATACTAAGCTATTTCGTCCTTTTGCAGATTTTCTGTCTGTAGAAACGCCACAATTTTTTAACCGTATTCATAATCATAGCACTTGGGGAACTGTTGCTGTAGGTATGATAGGATTAGTGATGGATGATGATGAGCTAGTAGATAGAGCATTATACGGTATTAAAAATGATAGTATTTCGGCAACCGCAATGGATAATGATGGCGGCCTCATAAAGGCTGAAGGTCAAAAAACAGGTTTTCTTGCAAATCTAGATGAACCTTTTTCGCCAGATGGCTATTATACAGAAGGACCGTATTATCAGCGATATGCGATGTATCCTTTTTTAGCTTTCGCGAAAGCGTTAGAAACCAAAAAACCAGCGCTTAAAATATTTGAATATAACGGTGGAGTCTTAATAAAAGCAGTAGATGCATTACTTAACCTCACCGATGAAGATGGTGAATTTTTCCCTCTTAATGATGGTCAAAAAGGAATGTCTTATAACACTTCATCATTGGTGTCTGCAGTGGATATTGCATATTATTATGGAAATCAAGACGCACGTTTACTATCGGTAGCGCAGCAGCAAGGACAAGTAGAACTTGATATTACCGGTCTTGCAGTAGCTCAGGCTATTGAGGCTGGTAAAGCAATCCCATTTACAAAAGAATCTGTTTTACTACATGACGGTCCAAAGGGCAATCAAGGTGGTGTTGCCATTTTAAGAGCAAACTATGAGTCTGGCACTACCGCGCTCGTTATGAAGAACGCGAGTCACGGGCTTAGTCATGGGCATTTTGATAAACTCTCTTATTCTCTTTACGAGGATGGGGAGGAGATATTACAGGATTACGGTCTGGCACGTTTTGTAAATGTGGAGCAAAAGAATGGTGGCGGTTATCTAAAAGAAAATACGACATGGGCAAAACAGACGATTGCTCATAATACGGTAGTGATTGATGAGACATCACATTTTAAAGGTAGTTTTAAGGAAAGCTCAAAGCATCATCCTGAGATTATCATTTTTGATACAAATGATAAAAACCTACAAGTAGTAAGCGCTACAGAAAATAACGCGTATCCTGGAACGGAGATTACACGTACTATGATGATGTTAACACCAGAAGGTAGTAGTAAGCCATACATCATAGATATTAACCTAATAAAGAGTGACCAAGTGCATCAAATAGACTTGCCATTTTACTATCATGGGCAGGTGATTTATACTGGTTTTGATGTAGAAGCACCGCGAGAATTACGACCGCTGGGAACTGGAAATGGCTATCAACATATATGGAAGGAAGCGACTGGTACTCCTAAGGAAGCCAGTAGCCAGTTTACATGGCTTAACAACAACAAGTTTTATAGCGTCACCACACTTTCAGATAGTAAGGATACTTTTATTCTTGGACGTGTAGGAGCAAATGACCCATCGTTTAACCTACGTAGAGACCCTATGTTTATACATCGTAAAACGGGAGTGAAAAATGCAGTGTACGCTCAAGTAATAGAGTCTCATGGTACATATAATGCGGTTACAGAAAAAGCGCAAGATGCATATGCATCTGTGGCATCTATAACTCAAGAAAAAGCACCAGAAGGATATGTGGCTATAAAAATCACTATGCAATCTGGAGAGGAGCAACTTGTGGTGTTAGTAGATAACGCTTTCGCGAAAGCGCAACACTCCGTTACTATATCAAATCAAACACACACCTGGAAGGGGAGTTATACATTAAAACAAATTAAAAACTAAGAATATGAAATCATTTGGAGCAAGTAAAGAATTTATAGAAGGAAACGACATTGAGTGGGAAGTTGTAGGTGAAGGAGTTAAACGTAAAATAATGGGTTATGATGACAAGATCATGCTTGTAAAAGTACATTTTGAGAAAGGCGGAATAGGACCTATGCATGAGCATTATCACTCACAAGTTACATATGTAGAAAGTGGATCTTTTGATGTGACTATCAACGGTAAGACAAAAACATTAAAAGGAGGTGATTCTTTTTACATACCACCACATGAATTACATGGAGCAATTTGTACTGAAGCAGGGGTGTTAATTGACGTATTCTCGCCAATAAGAGAAGATTTTATGGAATAGTTAATATTTTAACACTATAATTTTTGTATTAACAGAATATTATACTCATATTTGGTAAACCAATTTGGTTGACCAGTTTGGTAAACCAAAAAAAAGGACAGCTTCGACACCGTCCTCTTTATTATTACTTCTGGTACGAAGTATAAATAAGCTCAGTAAGCTTATCTATTGTAAATGTATGAAATAGCATACAGAATAGAGAGCAGTTAATAGGTTTCTGAGGATTATTTAATAAAACAAATTAATTTAATCTAAATCATTAATTATGAATGTAAAAACTAAGTTTTCCTTAGTCCTTTTTCTTTTGTGCGGTGTTTTACTGTATGGACAGGAAAGTTACTTATTAAAGGGTACTGTTGTTTCTGAGGAAGACAATTCTCCTATTCCTGGAGTGAATGTATCGGTGCTTAATTCTCAAACGGGAGTTTCTACTGATTTTGATGGTAACTATGAGATTTCTGTTACCGCAAACGATATAGTACAGTTTACTTATGTAGGTTTTACGCCACAAGTAGTAACGATAACTGGACAGACTAGAGCAGATATAGCCTTAAAAATTGATGCCGGGACATTAGATGAGGTTGTGGTAATTGGTTATGGTTCTCAATCCAGAACAAAAATCACAGGTGCTGTAGGAAAAGTAAAAAACGAAGATCTTGATCAAATAGCTGTAGGAACTGCAAATGAAGCCTTAGTAGGTCAAGTAGCAGGTCTTAATATACAGGCTACAGAAGGAGAAGCAGGATCAAATTCAACTATCAACATTAGAGGTATTGGGTCAATAGCAGGAGCTAGTGGGCCTCTTCTTGTAGTAGATGGTGTTGTACTAGATGCCGAATTTTTAAACACAGTAGATGTAAATGATATTGAGTCTGTAGAGGTTCTTAAAGATGCGGCTTCGGCAGCAATCTATGGTTCACGAGCTTCTGGAGGGGTTATTATTATCTCTACTAAGCAGGGTAAAGAAGGTAAAACACGTTTTAGCTACAATACTTTTACTGGTTTTAAAGAAGCTAGACAAAGCGATGATTATGATATAAGTGTAGCAAAGTCACATGCAGAAGAGCTTGCACAAACTGGCGAACTTTCTTTACGTTCTCAGTATAGAGAGCTTTTAGGTATAGATGAGTCTTGGCAAGACCGCATTTTTGATGGTGGTATTATTGAGAGTCATTCTTTGAGCGCTAGAGGAGGTAGTGAGAAGACAAAGTTCAATACTTCACTTTCTTACCTTCACGATGAAGGTGTTCTTCTTACAGATGATTTTAAGAAATATAATTTTAGATTAAAAGTTGACACAGAAGTAAATGACAAATTTTCTTTTGGTGCAAATCTAGCTCCTTCATATACGAATAGAAGGCGTTTTGACGGGTCTACTCATGATATTTTAAGACAACAACCTTGGTTACCTATATTTCATGATGCAAATTCTATACAATATGTAGATCGCAATGTATATCCTGATGTGCAAATAGGTGATTATGCTAGAGAGCGTCACTTTGATAACTATGATCTTTTTGGAGATGGAAGTGAGCTAGTCGATATAAGTACTACAAGTAACCAAAACCCTGCAGCAAAAGTATTAGAAAGACAACGTACAGATAAGCAATTTAGAATGTACGGTAACTTCTATGGTAAATATAAACTAGCTAAAGGTCTTAGTTTTAAAGCCACTCTAGGTGGAGATTATCAAAGTAGAAAACAAAGACGCTGGCAAGGTGTTGAGGCTAGTCGTAACGGAGCTTCTGCAGCACAGTTAGATCTTGATACATTTGAGCAAATTCATATTTTAACAGAAGGGTTATTATCTTATGATACCTCTTTTGGATCACATAATATAAGTGCTATTCTTGGAGCCTCTGCAGAGAAGTGGGACCGCGAGTATAGCGCAATCGGAGTTAATGGATATTCTAATGATTTAATACAAACTCTAGGTGGTGGTACTTCTGTTATTGAAAATGTTTCTTATGACACAGAAGAACGTCTAGTCTCTTTCTTTGGACGTGTTAACTATTCATATGAAGACAAGTATCTGGCTTCTGCTAGTTTGAGAACAGATGGTCATTCATCTTTTGGTGTAAATAATAAGTATGGTTATTTCCCAGCTGTTTCTCTTGGTTGGAACCTTGCTAGAGAAGATTTCTTAAGCGAGAGTGATGTGATAAGCGATTTAAAGCTAAGAGGAAGTTACGGATTTACAGGAAACAAGGATATTAGTCTTGGTAGTGGTGTGATTTCTGATAATATTGAGTTATACCCTTCTTTACAACTATACGGACCTAATTCTGCAGTTTTTGGAAATGAAGTTTTTAGTGGATTAGCACCAATTAATGTTGCAAATCCAGATTTACAGTGGGAACGTTCTAGTGAAACAAACGTAGCTTTAGATTTTGGTTTCTTTAATGGTAGGATCTCTGGATCGATAGATGCTTATAATAAAGTTTCTGACCAATTATTATTAAATGTGCCTATCTCTACTACAACAGGTTTTAGAGAAGGACTTGCAAATCGCGGAGAGGTTGTTAATAGAGGTATTGAAGTTGAATTGAGAACTCGCAATATCACTAATGAGAAATTCACATGGAGAACTACAATACTAGCATCGACAAATGAAAATGAGTTAACAGACTTTGCTGGTGCAAGCGGACTTATCACTAACGTAGATGATAAACGAGCTGCAGAGTGGATTACCCTAGAGGGACAGCCTATATCTTCTTTTTACGGTTTTGTAGTAGATAGAGAAGTGCCCGTAGAGTTTGTAACAGATCCATACGCAGTAGTAGGAGGAGAAGCTCAGGATGTATATGTTAGAGATCTAAATGGAGATGGGTTAATTGATGATGATGATAAAACAGTTATAGGAGACCCTTTTCCAGATCTTGTATGGAGTATAGCAAATGATTTCCAAATAGGAGATGTTGATTTTAGCTTCACCTTTCAAGGAAGCTGGGGAGCAGAAGTACGTAACATAGCAGATCAATATATATTTAATCACTTTAGTAGTCGTGAGGGTACAAACCTTGATGTAGCTACAGATCAAAATTTCTTACAACAAAAGATCTTTACAGATGCTATCATCTCAGATGCATCATACGTAGCGCTACGTACATTAAATCTAGGTTACACATTAGACGCAGACCTCATAAGTCAAGTAGGTCTTAGTAAGGCTAGGGTGTATGTTTCAGGGCAAAACCTTTTATACTTCACAGCAGATGGTTACACAGGATGGAATCCAGAATCATATCAAAATGAAGGTGCGCTTAATGTAGGGTACCAGCGTGGAGGAAATCCTATAGCTCGTACTATTTCATTAGGGTTAAACTTAGAATTTTAAAATTAAAAGACAGAACTATGAAAACATATAAAATTTTAATCATGTTATTAGTTGTTGTGAGCTTTACATCTTGCGGTGACGATTTTTTAGAGCCCGTACCAACAGCTGTGTCGGTAGGAGATACTTTTCCAACAAATGAGACTGATCTAGAATCTGTTCTTACTAGAGTTTACGATGCGCTACAAGGAGTGAATAGTCTTGAAATTACAGATAATAATCTTAATCATGGGCAGCAAATAGAATTTTACGTAACAGAAATGTTAAGTGATAACACAAGAACAAAAAGTGGAGAGGGAGAGGCAGGACAGTTTGATAGCTTCACAGTACAACCTACAAACGGTTTTGTGTTTGATTACTACCGTAGTATGTACAGTGTTATTACAAGGGCAAATCTAGTTCTTGAAAACATTGATCTAGCTGTTACAGATGGGGATCGTATTGAAGGGGAAGCTCGTTTTATGAGAGCACTAGCTTATTTTAATCTTGTACGTTCTTTTGGAGATGTACCATTAATAGACAGACCCATATTAATAGAAGACGTGGAGACGCAATTTACACGTGTACCTTCTAGCGAAATATATAGCTTCATTGTTGCAGATTTGCAATCTGCTGCTTCCAAGTTAGGAAGTACAACAACTGCAAATAGGGCTTCAAAAGCTGCTGCCCAAGGAATCTTAGCCAAAGTTTATTTAACGCAAAGAAGCAACTATGGAGAAGCTCAGAGTTTACTAGAGGAAATTATAGCAAGTCAAGAATATGCTCTTGAATCTGATTTTAGAGATGTGTTTTATAATGAAGCAAATGGTGAAAACATTTTTACTGTAGGTTATGTAGCGAGTTCTTCACTTGATAGTCAAAACTTTTCGGCAGAGATGCTTAACGGTGTTGGTCGTACGAGTGGTGTAAATTATGTAACAGATGAGGCTATTGCCGCATTAGATGAGTTTGGAGGAGATAGAGCACAATATTCAAAGAGAGTAGATGCAGGACAGCCTACACAAACACAAGTGGTAAAGTATTTACCTAATGGTGATGCGAGTTTAGGAATTGAGCCTACAAGCTCAGACCCTACAAGTGCAGGTAATGATTGGATTATTCTTAGATATTCTGATGTGTTACTTATGCATGTCGAGGCTATTTTAGCTGGAGGTGCAGTAACTCAATCATCAAACGCCTTAGAATCTTTTCAAGAAGTAAGAAACAGAGCAGGCTTGACTGATATTGTAGAAGAAGTTACATCAGAGCAATTACTAATAGAACGTCGTGTTGAATTAGCTTTTGAAAATCATAGAATCCATGATTTGAAAAGATTTGGAGCGGCACAACAAGTGCTAACTGATTTTTCTAATGCCAACGGACATAGCTTTAGTGCTACAGATCTCTTATTACCACTTCCTCAGTTTGAGGTTAACTTGAGTAATGGTCTATTAACACAAAACCCTGGCTACTAACAATAAAAATAATACAATGAGATATTTTATAACAACAAGAAAATTTGTTTTTCTTTTAATAGGTATGGTTATTTCAGTTTCTTGTGAAAATGAATTAGATCTTCCAGAGGCGGGAAGTCGCGCAGATACAATGCCTCCAGAAGCTAACTTTTCTGCTACGAGAGATGTAAATAATTTTGATATTTATACATTTTCAAACCTTTCAACAAGCGCAACAACATATGCTTGGGATTACGGAGACGGTAATACGGCAACGACGATTGATGGTCAAAATCAATATGCAGCAGAAGGAGTATATACGATTACATTAACGGCTTCAGATGCTTTAGGTGTGACTAGTACATTTTCGTCAGATATAGAGGTGATTGAACCAGAAGAGCCAGATGCTATTATTCCAGTAATACTTGAAGCTAGTTTTGAAGATAACTCTTTACCTGATGGTACTGGAGATGGACGCGACTCTTGGAGAAACTCTGATTTAGGAGGAGTTATCCAGATCAATACAAGTTCTTCTGTTCCTGATGGAGGGCAAGCTGCAAAATTTCCAAGTGATGGAAGCAGAATTGCTTATCAAGAAATTGAGCTGACTCCTAATACAGATTATAGAATCACCTATTCTTATAGACTAGAAGGGTCAGGAGGAGAAGCTACGGTTGCTATTTTACCAGGTGGAGGTTACACAGATCTCACTGTAGCAAAAGACGCTGCAATTGCAGAGTTTACTGGATCTGCAGAAGATTACACTCTTACGACACTTGATTTTAACTCTGGGGTAAGCAGCACAGTGAGTATTCTTATCTATAATGCAAATGTAGAAGCAAGAGTAGATAATTTTACAGCAGCAGTACAATAGAACAATTATGTTTAGAACTTTCATATTATTAAGCACACTATTACTTTCTGTAAGTTTGTCCTTTGGGCAAACTTCAGAAAATAGTGGTAACTCATCTCTTGAAAAAGATGAAGTTAGTGCTAGTAAAATATCTAAAAGAAAGAAAAAACGTAAAAAATATAAGTTACCAAAGGTAGATCTATCTCATTGGAAAGTAACCATTCCAGTAGGTGAGCCTAAGATTATTGAAGTAGATCCTCCAGAGATTTTGGATTATGCCACAAATGAAGTTTTAAAACCCTACATGTACAATGACTCTACAAAAGGAGCTCTTGTTTTTCATGCAGTACCTGCACAGACCACTACAAATACAAAATATTCTAGGTCAGAGCTTAGAGAGCAAATGGTACCAGGTGATAATTCTGTAAACTGGACTTTTGCACAGGGTGGTAAACTTAAAGTGAAAATGGCCATGGATAAAATCTCTCGTGATGAGAATGGCAAGTATCACAAAACAATAATTACGCAAATACACGGTAGGCTTACTAATGAGCAGCGTGATGAGATTGGACAGAAAGATAATAATGCACCTCCTATTTTAAAGATTTATTGGCAGAATGGTAAAATAAGAGTAAAGACAAAAAAGTTAAGAACACCTAATATTGGACCTGTAGGAATTCTAAAAAAAGAGGCATGGGTTGACGATGAAGGATTTAATTTTGAACAAAATGTAGGTTTTAAAAAATTTACTATTGAGGTAGAAGTAGAAGAAGGTAAAATGGTAATCTCTCTCAATGGTCAAGAGTATAAAACTTATGAAGGTATACACATGCAACGATGGGGAGTTTTTGAAAACTACTTTAAAGTGGGTAATTATCTTCAAACAAGAGATGAGAATGCTTATGCAGATATTAGAGTTTACGATATAGAAGTTAAGCATTAATTAAAATGGTAAATCACATTGTTATCTATTATAAATCAATAACTTTCTATAACTTCTCAACTAATATTTGAAAAAGCTGAGTAGAGCTATTAAGGAATTAAATTGTTACGATATGAAACTGGAGACACGTACAAAGACAATTGAAAATAAAGATGCGGGAAGGGCAATCATAGGTCAAATTAGGGATATTATTAATCTCAAAAATTTGGAGCCAGGTGATAAGCTACCTTCAGAGCGTATGTTATCTGAGCGTTTTGAAGTGACTCGCAGTAGTGTGAGAGAGGCTATTCAAAAATTAGAGTTTTATGGAATTCTAAAGTCTATACCACAAAGTGGAACTTTTGTGGCAAACATTGGGGTCATTGCTCTTAATGGGATGATAGATGATATCCTTAAGCTAGAAGATCCAGATTTTAAATCACTGGTTGAAACACGTATTCTCTTAGAGCTTAAAACTGCTAGACTCGCTGCATTGAGACGCACAGATAGTGATCTCAAAAAAATGCGACAAGCGCTAGATGCTTACACAGAAAAAGTAATCAATGGTGAAGATGCGGTGCAAGAAGATTTACTCTTTCACCTAGCCATTGCAAAAGCATCAGGTAATAGTACCATGAATAATTTCATGCTCATTATAACTCCAGAAATAATCACAAATTTTGAAAAGTATCATGTTTGTGACTCTGGAATGTCACAATCGGCCATAGAAGAGCACGAGAAAATCTACCTCGCAATAGAGCAACAAAAACCTCAAGAAGCAAAAGCAATGATGAAAAAACACTTTAAAGCTTTGTATCAATATTGCTATAATGTTTAAGGTATAAAGTACGCTTTCGCGAAAGCGTAAAACTCAAAGAAAAGTTGAAAATATTTAAAAGTCATGTACGCATGGCAAGGGTAATTATTTGCCTTATTTAAAGTAATTAATTAGATATAAAATTATAGTTTATGAAACTTAAAGGACTAAGATGGTGGGTTGTAGGGCTTATAGCGCTGGCAACTGTTATTAATTATATAGACCGTCAAGCTCTCGTTGTTTTATGGCCTAGTATAGCAGAAGATTTATATCCAGATAAGACCACTACCGAAAGAAAGGAGATCTACGCTTTAATATCGGTGGTTTTTATGTTTTCATATGCTTTTGGACAATCCATCTTTGGTAAAATTTTCGATAAGGTAGGGACTAGGTTTGGATTTGTATTATCAATAGGATTTTGGTCTATCGCTACAGCGCTACATGCGCTAGCAAATGGAGTGTTGAGTTTCTCAATCTTTAGATCAATCTTAGGGATTTCTGAAGCAGGAAACTGGCCAGGAGCGGCCAAAGGAAATGCAGAGTGGTTTCCAGCCACAGAGAGAGCATTTGCACAAGGATTGTTTAATTCTGGCGCAGCTATAGGTGGTATCGTTGCAATTCCAACCATTGCTTTTTTGACTGTTTATTTTAGCTGGCAAATGATATTTGTAATCATAGGTCTTATAGGATTGTTATGGTTAGTTCCTTGGTTAATTTTAGTAAAAGCACCACCTAAAAGTCACCCGTGGCTAACAGAATTAGAAAAGCAACATATTCTAAAGGGGCAAAAAATAAAAGAAGAAACAGAGGAAGATGAAAAACTAACGGAGTATAACCCTGGGGTAGGAGAGTTGCTTTCTAAAAAGCAAAGTTGGGGTGTGATCATAGCCTCTGCAGCGATAGATCCTATATGGTGGCTGTTTGTTTTTTGGATCCCTATATACCTTTCAGAAGTGTATGGTATGGATGTAAAAGCCATTGGTATCTACGGATGGGTTCCTTATGTAGGAGCTATGTTTGGAGCATGGTTTGGTGGTTTATTAGCACAAAATAGATTAAAATCAGGATGGAATATTAACAAGACTCGTAAGATGGTAATAACACTAGGATGTGTCATTATGCTACCTGCGCTTCTTGCATTATCAAATCCAGGATCGCCTATAGCAGCTGTTTTAATAATGGCAGTAGTGCTATTTGGGTTCCAAACGGCGATAGGAAATGTACAAACACTACCAAGTGATTTGTATGGTAAAAAGACAGTAGGTACGCTATCAGGCTTTGCTGGAACAGCAGCAAAACTTACAGGAGCAGGACTCGTAGCATTAGTACCAGTATTAACTGAAGGTGGTAATTATACACCAGCATTTGCAATAGGGGCGGCATTAGCATTTATTGTAATTGCGAGTGTGTGGATATTAATCCCAAAAATTGAACTTCTTAAATCAAATAGATAATAATAAAAAGTAAAAAGTAATATTATGAGTAATAAAGGAAAAGTAGCTATTATAACTGGTGCCACAGGAGGAATAGGATTTGCGGTAGCAAAACGATTAGGTAACGATGGATATACCGTTATAATAAACGGAATTCAAGATGAAGAAGGTGCAAAAAGACTTGAGGAGCTTAAGGCAGATGGTATTACTGCCGAGTATTATGGCTTTGACGTGACTAATGATGAAGCGGTAACAGAAAACATTAAAAAAATAGGGGAGAAGTACGGTAAGATTGATGTGCTTGTAAACAACGCTGGTGGACTAGGTGGTCGTTCAAGATTTGAAGAGATGACTACAGAGTTTTACAGATTTGTAATGGCGCTTAACTTAGACTCCGTGTTCTTTGCGTCTAGAGCAGCAATACCATTCCTTAAAAAAGGAGATCACCCTACAATTATTAATTATACTTCTAACGCTGGGTGGAATGCAGGTGGACCAGGAGCAGGTATTTATGGTACTTCAAAAGCTGGAGTGCATACAATCACGAGAGCACTAGCAAAGGATCTTGCAGAATATGGTATCCGTGTGAATGCAGTATCACCAGGAACTATTGATACACCTTTCCACAAGCAAATTAAGGAGACTAAGCCAGAAGTGTTTGCTTCATGGGCAAATAATATTATGTTAGGTCGTCTTGGTCAGCCAGATGATGTAGCAGGTGTAGTATCATTCCTTGCGAGTAAAGATGCAGCCTTCTTAACTGCCGAAACAATTCAAGTAGGTGGTGGTCAAGCATTAGGTATTTAAAAAAAATATATTCTTAGAATATGAGTAAAGTAGTCACTTTTGGTGAGATTATGTTACGGCTCTCTACAGAGCGATTCTTGAGATTTTCTCAAGCCAAAACCTTTGGGGTAACCTATGGTGGAGGCGAATTTAATGTAGCAGTCTCACTCAATAATCTAGGCGTCTCTGCAGACTTTGTTACTAGGCTTCCTAATAATGAAATAGGCGATACAGCACTTCAAGAAATTAAAAAAATTGGAGTAGGCGATAAGTATATAAAAAGAGGTGGAGATAGACTAGGGATTTACTTTCTAGAAACAGGAGCCGGAACAAGAGCTAGCAACGTGGTATATGACCGCGCTGGTAGCTCTATGGCTACTATCACAAAAGGATGTTTTGACTGGGAAGCTATTTTTGAAGGTGCCACATGGTTTCACTGGAGTGGTATCACCCCAGCAATATCAGAAGCAGCAGCGCTAGAGTGTCTAGAGGCTGTAAAAGTAGCTAGTAAGATGGGGCTCACCATCTCTACAGACTTGAATTACCGTTCAAAGCTTTGGAAATGGGGCAAGGAGCCTAAGGATGTAATGCCAGAACTTCTTAATTATAGTAATTTAATATTAGGAGATATAGACACTGCTTTTTTTATGCTAGGTGAGGACAAAGTAGGTCCTAACTATCAGGATGAAAAATCACTTCCTGTTTTGTATGATAAGCTTTTTAAACTATGCCCTAACCTCAAGCAGGTGGCGACCACATTAAGATACTCTGTGAGTGCATCTCACCAGCGCATAGGAGGATTATTATATGATGGTGAGCAAGTGTATAAAGCACACATACAAGAAGTAACTCCCGTGGTAGACCGTGTAGGTAGTGGAGATGCATTTATGGGTGGTCTAGCCTTTGGTCTCATAGATGACCCTATGAACAAGCAGCGTGCAGTAGATATTGCTGTAGCGTCTTGTTGTTTAAAACATACCATTTATGGTGATTATAATTTGGTCTCTTTACAAGATATAGAACGGTTTATGGATGGAGATCAATCAGGAAAAGTTTCAAGATAATTATGGCAAGATTTACAAGATTAGAAGTAGCACAAGTAATGAAAGACACGGGAATTGTTCCTTTGTTTTATAATGAATCTGTTGAGGTAGGAAAGCATATATTACAGGCTTGTTATAACGGTGGTGCTCGAGTAATAGAGTTTACTAGCCGCGGTGATAATGCATATAAAGTGTTTGATGAGTTGTGCGCTTTCGCGAAAGCGGAATTACCTGAGTTAATACTTGGTGTAGGTAGTGTCACAGACGCAGCAGCAGCTTCTTTATACCTGCAGCTAGGAGCAAACTTTGTAGTGACTCCCGTACTGCGTGAAGATATCGCCATGGTGTGTAATAGAAGAAAAGTGCTATGGTCACCAGGCTGCGGATCCCTAACAGAAATTGCTCGCGCCGAAGAGCTAGGCTGTGAGATTGTAAAACTCTTTCCAGGAGGTATTTATGGAGCCCAGTTTGTAAAAGCTATAAAAGGACCATGTCCTTGGACTTCGGTGATGCCTACAGGTGGTGTTTCTCCTACCAAAGAAAGCTTAGAAGAATGGTTTAATGCAGGAGTAACTTGTGTAGGCCTAGGCTCAAAACTCATAGCAGTAGATGAGAATGGCGCATGGGATTATAAGAAAATAGAAGAAAAGACAGCATTAGCTATCGACTTAGTAAAAGTTATAAGAGGTAAATAAGAGCGTCATAAGGCTCACAATTATTTGAATTAGTTTGTTTATTTACATTTAGTTTGTATTCAAAGGGTATCGAGAGATACCCTTTGTTTTTTTGTGATTTATTTAAATCTTGTAATAACTCGTTGAAGAGTGATTATCTGTTTGTTGAAATATAATTGCAGACACATAGAATAGTAATGTTCTTGAGTTATATACTCATCACATTCTCTTTCAACAAAAAGTCATATATTCATCATGTCTTAGAAACATTTTTTAAATATACATCAGCGTTGTGATGAATTATTACGGAGAATTGTAATATATAGTAGAACCAGACATAACCCCACTATTTATGGATAACTTAATTACGTTTGCAATTACCGTATTTACGGGCTTTTTTGCTATAACTAATCCTAT
>JAHDEV010000052.1:9067-16319 GCA_020628615.1 Dokdonia sp. | reverse complement strand
CAAACGCCTCATTAGTAGGGGCAAATATGGTGTATGGTCCATCTTCTTTAAGTGTAGATATGAGTCCTGCAGCTTTTAGTGCGGTTACGAGTGTTGTGTGGTCTTTTGAGGTGACGGTGAGGTCTATAATGTCAGACTGTGCATAGCTAGTGCTTGATAATAAGATGATTATAAGTAGCGAGAGATTTTTTAAGATTTGCATACTAAAGTGAGGCTTGGTGAGTTTATGATAGAATCTTTTTCTATGTAAAATGTACGTACTAACTTTGCCCATTGGATGAAAGTGTATTGCCAAATTTTCGTTAATTCATAAAAACTACGCTATTTGAAGACATTTGTTGAGAAGCATATTGTAGATCTTCTTAAAACTGGAGATGAGCGTGCCATAGGGTTATTATATGACCATTATGCGCCTGCGCTCTATGGTGTGGCTATAAAAGTGACACACGATGAGGAGCTTGCACAAGATGTACTTCAAGAATCTTTTGTAAAAATCTGGAAAAACGCACATAAGTATGATGCAGATAAAGCGCGTCTATTTACGTGGCTTTTTAGGGTGGTCCAGAATACGGCTATAGACAAAGTGCGTAGCCGTAAAAGAAAAATGAATAAAGAAGTCCAAACAGACGATTCTAACGTATATCATTTACAGTCTACATCACTGGCTATAGAACATATGGATTTGCAAGAGCATACAGATGGGCTAGAAGATAAGTATCGAGTGGTGATAGATGCGCTGTTTTTTCAGGGTATGACCCAGCAAGAAGCAAGTGATGAGTTAAACATCCCGCTGGGAACCGTAAAGTCAAGATTAAAAATAGGCTTGAGGGAACTGCGTAAATTATTTGGAGTTTTATTTTTGATGATAAGTGTGTTATGAGTGATAGAGTGTCACAATTTTTAGAAAGCGATTTGTTGGAGCGTTACCTTATGGGTGCAACTTCACCTATGGAGTCTCAAGAGGTTGAGTACTTTGTAGCAAAGTTTCCTGAGGTAAAGACAACTTATAATGAACTTCAAGAAAACTTAGAAAACTATGCTGCATCTTATGCGGTAGATGTGCCTGGTGATTTGCGTGCTAAAATTTTAAAACAAACCAAGGCAAAACCAAAGCGTGCTCTGCCATTACTCGCTATTGCAGCCTGTACTATAGCTACACTTTTTGGGCTTGTGGCAATGATGATTTATAATCAAAACCAAGAGCTTCTTGAGGATAGAAAGTTTACCTCAAACCTACTAGAAAATCTCAATGATGATATTGTGTCTAACAGGCAGATGCTACAATCTGTAGAGGAGCAGTTTATGATACTTAATAACACTGCTACCCAAAAATATATTCTTAAGGGAAATAATAGAGCAAACAGGCTAGAAGCTGTAGCTTATATTAATGAGCTAGAAAAAAGATCTTATGTACACGTAAATACACTACCAGAACTACCAGATGAGCAAGTGTACCAGATGTGGGCCTCTGTAGATGGTAAACTTGTACCTCTAGACATCTTAAAAGTCACAAAAGATAACCTCGTAGAGATTCCTTATGAGGAGCGTATGGCAAGCATAAATGTCACTATAGAGCCTAAGGGAGGTAGTAAAGAAGCTACTAAGGCAAATGAGGTTGCTACTATTAAGTTTGATCAAGAACAGCAGATCCCTATCCCGTAAAAAACTTTTACGTCCTACTTGATTTCTGTATCTTTGCAGAAAATATTTGTAATGGAATTACTCTTGATAACATTAGTCCTTCTAGCACTTTCAGTAGGAGGAATTGCGATAAAAATTTGGGCAAAAAAAGACGGTAAATTTGCCGGTACTTGTGCTAGCCAAAGTCCATTTCTAAACAAGAGTGGAGAGCCTTGCGGTATGTGTGGTAAAATGCCCGAAGAAATGGGTGATTGTTCTGGAGATAAGTAAGCATAGCAGCTATTGGAACAATTTTATCCCGCACTATTTTATACTTTAATAGGAGTCACGTTTGTAAACGTGGCTTTTTATGTTTTCTACTGGTTGTTCGCTTTCGCGAAAGCGTCCCAAAAACCTACTACCTCATTACCACCAGTTTCTGTTATTATTTGCGCAAAAAATGAAGCGCAAAATTTACAGAAGAATGTCTCAGTCATTCTTGAGCAAGACTATCCAGAATTTGAAATTATTCTCATAAACGATGCTTCAAGTGACGATACAGAAGAGGTGATGGAAGCCTATGCTCTTGCTCATAAAAATGTACATCAAGTAAATGTGGTAAATAACGAGGCCTTCTGGGGCAATAAAAAATATGCCCTTACACTAGGTATTAAGCGTGCCACACACGCGCATATGGTTTTTACAGATGCAGACTGTGTTCCCGCCTCACCACAGTGGCTTAGACATATGGCAGGCTCTTTTATTGCTAAAAAAGAGATAGTACTAGGGTACGGAGCATATCAAAAAATAAAGGGTTCATTTATAAATAAACTCATTCGTTTTGAAACGCTTATGACGGCCATACAGTATTTTACATATGCAAAGGCAGGTAGGCCTTATATGGGTGTAGGCCGTAATCTTGCTTATACTGCAGCTATGTTTTATGAGCAAAAAGGGTTCATAAACCATATGAAAATCAAAAGCGGCGATGATGACTTATTTGTAAATCAAGCAAGTACTAGAAAGAACACAGCCTTACAATATCACCCAGATTCTTTTACAATAAGTACACCTAAAACCTCTTTTGGTGCCTGGATTACTCAAAAGCGGCGACACATAACTACGGCTAGTCATTACAGGTTTATAGAGAAGTTTTTCTTGAGTCTTTTCTATGCGAGTCAGTTGTTATTCTTTATTATCGCTATAGTAGTACTTGCTCTAATGTACAGGTGGGAGTGGGCACTTGCTATAGTAGGCGTGCGTTATTTTATAGCTTGGCTTGCTGTAGGTTTTAGTGCTGGAAAGCTTCGAGAGAAAGACGTGGCTTATTTTTATCCTATATTTGAGATTATACTTGTGTGGGTGCAATTAAGTATCTTTATAAGTAATTGTATCTCAAAACCCACTAAGTGGAAGTAACTCCAGAAAAAATTCAACTTGAAATTACGAGAGCAAAAGCTGGAGAGCAAAGTGCTTATAATTTCTTGCTCAACTCCTTTTGGAGTGAGGTGTATGGTTTTCAGCTCAAGCGTACTAAAAATGCTTATGATGCAGAGGATATAACCATACAGACATTTTCTAGAGCCTTTGCAAAAATTGATTCTTTTAAAGAGGAGTACAAATTTGCTACCTGGTTAATTACCATCTCAAAAAACATCCATATAGATATCATAAGAAAGAAGGAGTCTTCTATACGTTCTAAAATCTATGATGGCGATCAAGAGCGTGTTTATAAGGTTGCAGATCTTAATCCTTCACCAGAAGATGTGCTCATCAAGGAGCAGAACCTAGCGCAACTCTTAGGTTTTGTAAAGATGCTTAAGCCTCACTATCAAGAGATGATTAATTTGCGCTACTTTCAAGAGATGAGTTATAAAGAAATGGCAGAGCATCTGGATGAACCTATGAGTAACGTAAAAGTAAAACTACTACGCGCGAGAAGGTTGCTGGCAGATATAATTAAAAAGGCAGATCATTGAAAGCGGTGCCTTTTAAAAAGCTGGGCCCCGGTTTACTCTTTGCCGGTGCCGCCATAGGTGTGTCTCACTTGGTACAAAGTACGAGAGCAGGAGCAGACTTTGGTTTTGGTCTTTTATGGGCACTCATACTCGTTAATATTATAAAATATCCATTTTTTCAGTTTGGGCCTCGTTATGCTTCTGTTACAGGTAATAGTTTACTTGTAGGGTATAAAAAATTAGGAAAACCTGTGCTCTGGGTGTATTTCTTTTTGACCTTAGGAACAATGTTTACTATACAAACAGCGGTGACGATTGTGACGGCAGGTATTGCTGTTCAGCTATTTGGTATATCTAGTGATATAGCTATTTGGAGTGTAGCAATTACATTGTTGTGTGCTGCTATATTAGCAATAGGTAAATACAGAATCTTAGATAAGTTGATGAAAATAATTATCATCACACTCACTATAAGTACACTGTTTGCGGTTTTTTTTGCTTTTCGCGAAAGCGTAATAACACAAGGTACAGGCGCTACGACAAATTTAATTCAACTGCTTCCCACCGAAGGTGCAGCAATTGCTTTTTTAATCGCCTTTATGGGGTGGATGCCGGCACCGCTGGACATCTCAATATGGCATTCTTTATGGACCTTAGAAAAAGGAGATAGAGGAGAGGAGGCCGTGCGTAATTCTATTTTTGATTTTAATGTGGGGTATGCAGGTGCTGTGGTGCTGGGTGTTTGTTTTATGACACTGGGAGCACTTGTAATGTATGGTAGTGGCGAGACCTTTTCATCAAAAGGTGGGGTTTTTGCCGGCCAGCTTATTAATATGTACACGGCAAGTCTAGGTGACTGGGCAACGGTGCTCATAGGTGTAGCTGCATTTACAACAATGTTTAGCACCACACTTACCACACTAGATGCGTCGCCTAGAGCACTTGAGGCAACAACAGCCTTGCTAGGTATAGGTTTTGAAAAGAAGGGGTATCTATTCTGGCTTCTGGTTCTTATACTCGGCACCTGCGGAATATTGTTTTTCTTAATAAGTGAGATGGGGGTGCTGGTAAAGCTAGCTACGATACTTTCATTTCTTACCGCTCCATTTTATGCAATTTGTAATTACCTTTCTTTTATGAATAAAGAGATTCCTGTAGCGCATAGATTATCTCTAGGTATGCGGGTGCTAAGTATCGTGAGTATTATAGCCTTGGTAGGTTTTAGTATTTGGTATGTGATTACCCTGTTTTAGTCGCTGGGGCAACTTGCTATTTTAACTATTGCTCAAGTGCGTGTATTTACTCGTTTAAAACTATCTTTGCCCCTTATGCAATTTGACTTACTTACTACAGATCCTGCTTCAAAAGCGAGAGCAGGAAAACTTACTACAGATCACGGTGTTATTGAGACACCTATTTTTATGCCCGTGGGTACCGTTGCTTCGGTAAAAGGGGTGCACCAGCGCGAGTTGAGAGAAGATATAAATCCAGACATTATTTTGGGTAATACGTATCACCTATACCTACGACCTAAAATGGATATCTTACAGCGCGCAGGGGGATTACATAAATTTATGAACTGGGATCGACCTATCCTTACAGATAGTGGAGGGTATCAAGTATACTCACTTTCTAATAGACGTAAGATTAAGGAAGAAGGAGTGCGTTTTAAGTCACACGTAGATGGGTCTATGCACCTTTTTACTCCAGAAAATGTGATGGAAATACAGCGCCAGATAGGTGCAGATATTATGATGGCTTTTGATGAGTGTACACCGTATCCTTGTGATTATAGGTATGCAAAACGCTCTATGCATATGACTCATAGGTGGCTAGATCGTTGTATTAATCATTTTAATAAGATTCCTGCATTATATGGGCACGAGCAAGCACTCTTTCCTATAGTACAAGGAAGTACGTATAAAGATTTGCGTGCACAGTCTGCAGAGTATATTGCAAATGCTGGTGCTTTTGGAAATGCCATAGGTGGTCTTTCTGTAGGAGAGCCGGCAGAGGAGATGTATGGTATGACAGAGGTTGTGACGGCTATCTTACCTGAAGAAAAACCTAGATATCTTATGGGTGTAGGTACACCTATAAATATTTTGGAGAATATTGCGTTAGGTGTAGATATGTTTGACTGTGTGATGCCTACTCGTAATGCACGTAACGGTATGTTATTTACTGCGCACGGTAGTATTAACATTAAAAACCTCAAGTGGGAAGACGATTTTTCTCCTATAGATGAGATGGGTATTACGTGGGTAGATACGGAGTATAGTAAGGCTTACTTACGTCACTTGTTTAAGTGTCACGAGTTATTAGGTATGCAAATTGCTACTATACATAATCTAGGGTTTTATATGTGGCTCGTACGTGAGGCAAGAAAGCATATTTTAGCTGGAGATTTCTCAACTTGGAAAGAGAAAATGGTTAAACAAATGGATAATCGTTTGTAATTGAAAATATTAGATTGGTATATCGTAAAGCGCTACATCGGGACATTTGTCACGATGCTCGTGCTGTTTATACCTATAGGTATTATCGTAAACCTTGCCGAAAAGATTGATAAGATTTTGGCAAACGAGGTGCCCTTTGGCGAAGTAGCCTTGTATTACTTGAATTTTACAATCTACTTTGCAAATCTGTTATTTCCATTATTTTTATTTCTCTCAGTAATTTGGTTTACTTCAAAGCTGGCAAATAATACAGAAGTCATCGCTTTTTTGAGTAGTGGAGTTTCCTTTACACGCTTCTTACGTCCTTATCTTATAGGTGCAACAGTAGTTTGTGCTGGAGCCTTTATAATGGGTACGTATCTCGCTCCAAGAGCAAATAAGGGCTATAACGAGTTTATCTTTGAGTATCTCAAAAAGAAAAAGAACGATAGAAATACTAGAGATGTTTATAGACAGATAGACGCGGGTGATTATATCTATGCGAGTAGCTTTAACCCACGCACAAAACGTGGTCGTAACTTTACCTGGGAGCATTTTGAAGGTAATAAAATGACCTATAAGATGAGTGCTACTCAAATAAGGTTTAATGAAGAAGATACTACCTATACACTCTACGGTTTTAAAAAACGTATTATAGGTGAAGATGGAGATGTGCTTATAAAACAAGCAAAAATCGACACCACCTTTGCGTTTGATATAGATGATTTAACCCCTGTAGAGTATATAGCAGAAACACTTAACACGCCAGAGCTTAGAGAATTTATAGCAAAGGAGAAGGCAAGAGGATCTTCATATATAAGCCGTTATGAGGTAACGCTTCAAAAACGTTACAGTCTACCTGTAGCCGCATACATACTCACAATTATAGCAGTAGCCGTAAGTGCAATGAAGCGTCGTGGGGGTATGGGTGTCAACCTCGCTTTTGGTATTGTGCTAGCGTTTGTATTTATATTTTTTGATAAAGTTTTTGGCACCCTAGCAGAGCAGTCAGACTTCCCGCCGCTGGTAGCAGTCTGGACGCCTAATATTTTATTTGCAATACTTGCAGCATACCTCCTTCAAAATGCAAAACGATAGACTCAAAGCCTATTTACATTTTCATCTCATAGTTTTTATCTGGGGCTTTACAGCCGTACTTGGCGCCCTTATCACAATAGATGCAGTGCCACTTGTATGGTTTAGAATGGGGCTCGCCAGTTTATTTATATTTATCTA
>JAHDEV010000052.1:0-8967 GCA_020628615.1 Dokdonia sp. | reverse complement strand
TCTATGGAGTTTTTTAATCTCCCTGCGATGGACTGGGTGTACATAGGCATACTTGCCTCTGTATGCACGGCTTATGCCTTTATAGCCGCTGTTGCGGTGATGAAGCATTTAAGCCCATATACTATAATGCTCACCATTAATTTAGAACCTGTTTATGGGATACTACTTGCCTTTATGGTGCTAGGCGATGCAGAGCAAATGAGTACAGAGTTTTACTATGGAGCCTTAGTTATACTGGGCGTAGTAATCGCAAATGGTATCTTAAAAAACACTAAAAAATTCAAGGCTGTTAAAGAGGCTTGAGTCTGTTAAGAAAACCATTATATTTGTAGACTAATCCTAACCGAAAAGATAGTGTCGTAAGACACCATAAAACCCTGAAGATGGAATATTTAGATTTCGAATTACCCATTAAAGAGCTTGAAGAACAACTGGAGAAATGTGCCTTAATAGGGCAAGAAAGCGATGTTGATGTAACCCAGACTTGCAAGCAAATAGAGAAAAAACTAGCTGCTACCAAAAAAGATATTTATAAAAATCTTACAGCTTGGCAACGTGTCCAGCTGTCTAGACACCCTAACCGTCCTTATACACTAGATTACATAAACGCCATCTGTGGAGACACTTTCTTAGAGTTACACGGAGATCGTAATGTAAAAGATGACAAGGCGATGATAGGTGGCTTAGGTAAAATAGACGACCAGTCGTTTATGTTTATAGGGCAGCAAAAAGGTTACAATACAAAAACACGCCAGTACCGTAACTTTGGTATGGCAAACCCAGAAGGATACCGCAAAGCACTACGCCTTATGAAAAGCGCCGAAAAATTTGGCGTACCTGTAGTATCTATTATAGACACACCAGGAGCATACCCAGGTCTTGAAGCTGAGGAGCGTGGTCAAGGAGAAGCAATTGCTCGTAACATCTTAGAGATGACACGCCTTAAAGTGCCTATCATTGTAGTGATAATAGGTGAAGGAGCCAGTGGTGGAGCCTTAGGTATAGGTGTAGGAGATAAAGTATTAATGCTAGAAAACACCTGGTACTCTGTAATATCACCAGAGTCTTGTTCTTCTATTTTATGGAGAAGCTGGGAGTTTAAAGAGCAAGCTGCAGAGGCACTTAAGCTTACTGCAACAGATATGAAAAAGCAAAAAATCATAGACGAGATCGTAAAAGAACCACTAGGTGGTGCACACGCAAATCGTCCAGAGACTTTCCTTACAGTAAAAGATTCAATTCTGAAAGCGTTTGATGAATTTAAGAACTTATCACCAACAGAATTAGTAGATCAGCGTATGGAAAAGTATTCTCAAATGGGAGTCTTCAAGGGCTAACAAGACCTTTTTCACTTGATGCCATAATCCGCACTTTGTAAGTGCGGATTTTTTTACCCTTATTAACAATATTTTCAAGTTATTAACAGTTGCATTGTTAATGACCTGTGAGTACTACGCTTTCGCGAAAGCGTAACTCGCACAACTATTTTTTTACATTCGTAGCTATGGAACAAACCAAGCCAAAACCAGCATATAATACTTCTAAGGGTCAGGTAATTAGCCTTGAGAAGGGTAAAATACCGCCGCAAGCACTTGATCTTGAGGTAGTTGTGCTAGGTGCGCTTATGATTGATAAGAAGGGTGTAGATGAGGTAATAGACATCTTATCACCAGAGGTTTTTTATAAAGAACAGCATAAACACATCTTTGAGGCGATACGCGTGCTCTTTGAAGAAGGGCAGCCAGTAGACTTATTAACCGTTTCTGAGCAGCTCAAGAAAATGGCAAAGCTGGAAGCGGCTGGAGGTGATTATTACCTTATACAACTTACTCAAAAAGTAGCCTCTTCTGCACACATTGAGTACCACGCACGTATCATCTTACAGAAGTTTATACAGCGATCACTTATTAAAATCTCAAACGAGATTATAGAAGAAGCATATGATGAGACCACAGACGTTTTTGACCTACTAGACACTGCCGAGACTAAGCTATATGAAGTAACACAGGGTAACGTAAAGCGTAGTTCAGAAAGTGCGCAGAGTCTCGTAATACAAGCTAAAAAGAAGATTGAAGAAATCGCAAACCAAGAGGGACTCTCGGGTATACCTACTGGTTTTCATAAAGTAGATGAGCTTACCTCGGGATGGCAACCATCAGATTTAATTATTGTGGCGGCTCGTCCAGGTATGGGTAAAACGGCTATGACCCTTACGATGGCTCGTAATATGGCGGTAGACCAGAATGTGCCTGTAGCCTTCTTCTCTCTGGAGATGTCTTCTGTACAGCTCATCACACGTTTGATCTCGTCTGAGACGGGGCTCTCGTCTGAGAAGTTGCGTACTGGTAAACTAGAAAAACACGAGTGGGAACAGCTTAACGTTAAGGTAAAGAGCCTTGAGAAAGCACCACTATTTATAGATGATACACCGTCGCTTTCTATTTTTGACTTACGTGCAAAGGCGCGACGTCTAGCATCACAGTTTGGTATTAAAATCATAATGATAGATTACCTCCAGCTTATGACGGGAGGATCTGCAAATAAAGGAGGAGGTAACCGTGAACAAGAGATCTCGATGATTTCTCGTAACCTTAAGGCACTAGCAAAGGAGCTTAGTGTTCCTGTAATTGCACTATCGCAGCTATCGCGTGCGGTGGAAACTCGTGGAGGTAGTAAAAGACCTTTACTTTCTGACCTTCGTGAATCTGGAGCGATCGAGCAGGATGCAGATATTGTATCATTTATTTACCGTCCAGAATATTATAAGATAGAGGAGTGGGATGATGAGGAGCGCAGCCCGACCGAAGGTCAAGGAGAGTTTATCGTGGCTAAACACCGTAACGGGGGTCTAGATAACATACGCCTTAAGTTTATAGGTCACCTAGGTAAATTTGATAACCTAGACGACTTTACAACACCATATGAGTTTGCAAGTAGTATGAATGCCGCTGCAAATGATGATACCTTTAACCCTAATGCACTACCTAGTGCAGATGACGCCTTTGGCGGTCCAGCACCTGGACTACCTAGTGAAGAAGAAGATGATGGAGTTCCTTTTTAGAACATAATGTAATTACAGAAAAAGCCTCAATAGTATTGCTATTGAGGCTTTTTGTTTTTATAACAATCCACAATCTAGAGTTCATCTTTTTTAGGATACCTTTTGGCACGCTGCTTGTCATAACAAATCCGTAAATTTCACGTTATAAAACTGATGATGAAAAAACTACTTATATTAATCTTTTTGATGTTGAATTTCGCTTTCGCGAAAGCGTCATACATCCTCATACCTATGGATGTAGAGACACAAAAGGAACACCTCAAGGCCTATGGGATTACCTACTGGTCACTTAATAAAAGCCAGAAGGTAAAATGGTTACTCAACTACCGTGGTGGGTCATTTTTATTACCAGATACAGAGGAGGTGCGCCGGGAGTGCACCATACGTGGGGTCTCTTATGAGGTACTCTCAGATAGTCAGACCGAAAAGATTCTTACAGAGATTGCCAGCCCATCGCAAAATATGGAGGCTGTCGTATTAGAAAAAGCGCCAAAAATTGCCGTTTACACACCAGATAGTAAAGTGCCGTGGGATGATGCCGTAACAATGGTGCTTACCTATGCAGAGATTCCTTACACGACCATATATGACAAAGAGGTACTAAGCGACCAACTTATATTATATGACTGGTTACACCTGCATCACGAGGATTTTACAGGTCAGTTTGGAAAATTTTATGGAGCTTACAGAGCCGCACCTTGGTACATAGAAGAAAAGAAAGCCGCCGAAGCACTTGCTGCCGAGCTAGGTTACAGCAAAGTGTCTGAAGAGAAGCGCGATGTTGCTTTAAAAATACGTGACTACGTAGTAGGTGGTGGTTTTATGTTTGCAATGTGTAGCGCGACAGATAGTTTTGATATTGCACTTGCTGCAGAGGGTGTTGATATTTGTGAACCTATGTTTGACGGAGATCCTAGTGACCCTAGTTATGGCTCAAAGATTGATTTTAAAAAAACCTTTGCTTTTAAGAATTTCACCCTAGAGCGATCGCCTACTATGTATGAGTTCTCATCTATAGATATGACGCGTAAGCGCAAAATCCCTTTTAGTACAGATTATTTTACGCTCAAAGATTATAGTGCAAAGTGGGATCCTATCCCTACAATGTTATGCCAGAACCATACGGCACTAGTAAAAGGATTTATGGGGCAAACTACGAGTTATGACGCTGAGGTTATAAAATCTAATGTGCTCGTGATGGGCGAAAATCTTACTAATGGTGAGGCACGTTACATACACGGTATAAAAGGTAAGGGCTTCTTTACATTTTATGGAGGACACGACCCAGAAGACTACCGTCACCGCGTGGGAGACCCAAAAACAGAGCTTGAGCTACATCCTAACTCACCTGGGTATCGCCTTATACTTAATAATGTACTGTTTCCTGCGGCTCGTAAGAAAAAACAAAAAACCTGATTGCATTGTTACGTCTAGTTTACATACTGTGTGCAGTGGCACTTATGGCTACTGCAGATGCTCCAGAGCGATTTGCGTGGAGTGAGACACGTGCGTTGCAGTGGTCAGATTTTAAAGGATCACCGGGTACGCTAGATGGCTGGGCAGCTAGTTCTAGTACAGGTATGAGTCAGGGTTATGCTTCAAATGGTCAAGGCTTTTTAGATAAAAATAGCATTACTGTAACCGCACATTTTTATCCAGAATACTCGTGGGTGCGACATAAAGAAAAAACAAAACACCTGCTCGCACACGAGCAAACGCATTTTGATATTACAGAGGTCTATGCTCGTAAACTCCAAGCACGTATAGCTGCCTATAATTTTACAGAAAACGGCCTAGAAGAAATTAAAGCCATTTACCAAGAAGTAGAGCAGGAGCGCATTGCTACCCAAAAGTTATTTGATAAAGAGTCTAACCACTCTATAGATCATATGAAAGAACTACAGTGGGAGCTTAGAGTAGCCAGATGGCTCGACGGTAATTTTGAAGAGTAGCATCTTACAAACTCATACCAGCGCATAAAAAAAACTGGATTCTCAAGTATGAGAATCCAGTTTTCTTTTTCTTAGCCTAAAGCCTGTTTTTAGTTGTAAAACGGCACTTCTACGCGCGCATTACCCCACGCCATATGTAAGTGTGCACCTTTATCTTCTGGAGTAAACTCCATACCAAAATACTCTATAGACTCATCTTCCATAGTAACTGGTACAGTGATACGTGCTACGTCATTTTCTGGTTTGTAAAAGTAAGATCCCCACACGTTAAGGTCAGAGCTCAAAATAATAGTCCACTCATTACCATTAGGCATTGCATACATAGTGTATGTTCCTGCTTTTACTGGTGTAGTACCTAGTTTCATATCCTTATATAAAGTCACCTCTACAGCTTCATTTGCTCCTAGTCTCCATACTTTTCCTTCTGGAGCAAGTTTAGAAAGCTCACGTCCTTTAAGTTGTGGTCTACTATAGGTTACTTTAATGTCTTTATTAGACTCTTTGTAACTTGTAGGAAAAGCCGCTTGGTCCATAGGACTCTTGTCTACTTTAAAATCTTGAGCATTAAGTGATGGTGCTGCAACAAAGGCAAGAGCAACCATCGCAGTCATAAGTACATTTTTCATAGTTAATTAATTTTTGTGTTAAAGAGGCCTGTAAAGCCCTAGGTTATAGTGTAAAGTTAAGACGTAGGTCGGCAAATTTTATTAAAACTTTCAAAATGTTTTTAAAGTACGCTTTCGCGAAAGCGTATACCTATACTTTATCACGTTTATCAATAGATTAGTTATAATTTGTAATCATAAGTGGTATTTGTGTTTTATTAATGAAAGTGTAAGTGCATCTTTGACTTATCAATAACAAATAAAACAAGAATTATGTGTGGAATTGTATGCGCCTTTGATCTAAAGGAGAAAGCCGAAGATTTACGCCCCCAATTATTAGAAATGTCTAAAAAAATTCGTCACAGAGGACCGGATTGGAACGGAGTTTTTAATAATGAGAATGCGATAATGACTCACGAGCGTCTCTCTATAGTAGATCCCGCTTCTGGAAAGCAGCCTTTGTTTTCAAAAGATAAAAGCCTTGTGCTTGCGGCAAATGGGGAGATATACAATCACAAAGAGCTACGTGAGCAACTCACTAGCGATTATGAGTTTCAAACAGCATCAGACTGTGAGATTATACTCGCGCTTTATAAAGAGCACGGTCACGATTTTTGTGATATGCTCAACGGTATATTTGGGTTTGCACTCTATGATGTAGAAAAAGATGAGTACTTCGTAGCTCGTGATCATATGGGTATCATTCCATTATATATGGGATGGGATCAACACGGTACTTTTTATGTAGCCTCAGAGCTTAAGGCACTAGAAGGGGTTTGTTCAAAAATAGAATTATTTCCTCCAGGACACTATTACTCTAGCACAACCGGAGAGCTTACTCGCTGGTACACCCGTGACTGGATGGAGTATGATAATGTAAAAGATAACGAGTCTAGTATAGAAGAGTTACACGACGCCCTTGCGGCCTCTGTAAAACGCCAGCTTATGAGTGATGTACCTTATGGGGTATTACTCTCTGGAGGGCTTGACTCCTCTATTACTAGTGCTGTGGCAAAGCTCTACTCTGAGAAGCGTATAGAGTCTGGAGATAAAACCGGAGCGTGGTGGCCACAGTTACACTCTTTTAGTATAGGGCTCAAGGGGTCCCCCGACCTTGCGGCTGCTCAAGTAGTGGCAGACCATATAGGCACTGTACATCACCCTATAGAGTTTACCATACAAGAAGGACTAGATGCTATAAAAGATGTGATCTATCACCTAGAGACCTATGATATTACTACCATAAGAGCCAGCACGCCTATGTACCTTATGGCTAGAGTCATCAAGTCTATGGGAGTAAAAATGGTACTCTCTGGCGAGGGAGCAGATGAGATTTTTGGCGGGTACTTATACTTCCACAAAGCACCTACGGCAAAAGATTTTCACGAGGAGACCGTACGTAAACTTGACAAGCTGCATATGTATGACTGCCTACGTGCAAACAAGTCACTTGCTGCCTGGGGTATAGAAGGACGTGTACCCTTTTTAGACAAAGAATTTATGGATGTGGCGATGCGCCTCAACCCTGTAGATAAGATGATCACCAAAGAACGCCGCAGTATGGAAAAATGGATTTTACGTAAGGCGTTTGAAAAATACTTACCAGAAAGTGTAGCCTGGAGACAGAAAGAACAATTTTCTGACGGTGTAGGCTACTCTTGGATAGACACACTTAAGGATGTGGTAGACCAGGCAGTAAGTGCTACCCAGATGGAAAACGCACACCACCGCTTCCCGATACACACCCCACAAAACAAAGAAGAGTTTTACTACCGCAGTATTTTTGAAGAGCACTTCCCAAGTGATGCTGCAGCGCTTTGTGTGCCTTCTGTGCCTAGTGTGGCGTGTAGCACCCCTATCGCACTCGAGTGGGATGAAGCCTTTAAAAATATGAACGACCCATCGGGTAGGGCAGTAGCCTTTGTGCACGATGATGCCTATTAATTTTTTTGTTTTATTAGTTTAATTGTAAAGAACCCACTTGTAATGAGTGGGTTTTTTTTACGCTTTCGCGAAAGCGGACTCATACCCGTAAAATAAAAAAGCCTTAGTAGGGGACTAAGGCTTTATAATGATTAAGAGGGGAGCGGGTACTTATACGGTCTCTGGTTTCCAAGCAAATTTTTGGAAAGGCTCATCTACCGGTGTGTTTGCAATGTGGTTTGTGTAGTTACTTATCACTTTTTGAGAAAGACCTAAAATGATATCTAACACTTGTCTCTCACCATATCCTGCAGCATAAAATGCGTCAAGATCTTCTTGCGTTACATTACCACGGTTGCGAGTTACTGTAAGTGTGAAGTCACGTAGTGCCTCAAGCTTCTCAGACGGTAAGGTAGTCTTGTTGCGTAGGGCATCTGTGATGGCAGCATCTACCTTCATCATATGAGCGATACCCGTGTGAGCTGGCACACAGTAGTGACACTCGTGCTCTACGTTTATAGTTTGCCATACCACGGTAAGCTCATCATTATCAAAAGAAGACTCACCAAATAATTTGTGAAGTGTCTGGTAAGCTTCTAGTAGTTGAGGTGACTCAGCTAGTACGCCGTGTAGGCCTGGTATCATCCCAAAAGATTTAAGAGATCCCTCAAGTAAAGGCTTACTTTCTTGTGGTGCAGAGTCAATGTCGTGAATTTTTAAAGTAGTCATAGTATTCTTTTTTAGTTATTAATTATTTCTAAACAATCGGTTAGTTATGGGTTAAAAAAAATCCTTACGAATTTTTGAAAATATTTTCTATATAATGGCCTAGCTGCTCTTGTGTAAACACTCTCGTAGCAGAAGAGAGGCCAAACATTGCAATGAGCAAGTAATCTGCCTGTGAGGCTACCTCTTGCGGGTTTTTGCGCTCATCTTGTGCAATAATACTGGCAAATATGCTTTTTATCTCCCCCGTAAAGTTAGACAGTGCTTCCTTTATGGCTTGATCTCCATCTGTACCTATCTCGTTTGCCGTATTTGTCACTAGGCAACCTTTGCCATACTCGGTCTCACGGGTAAAGGCTACAAAGTTGTAAAAGTATTCCTTTATACCTGCTACACCTTTTTGCGTGGCCTTGAGCTCATTTACAAGCGTGTACAACTTCTTTTTATAACAAGCAATGCTCTCTAAAAAAACACCGTTTTTACTGCCAAAACTTGAGTAGATAGAAAATTTATTAATCCCCATCTCTTTTTCAAGCATTTGCATAGAGGTACCCTCATAGCCGTTACGCCAGAAAAGGTGCATCGCCTTCTCGATCACCAGGTCTTCTCTATATGCTTTTTTTCTTGCCATACTTGTAATACGATACAAAACTAACCACTTGGTTAGTTATTGCCAAGTTTTTAACGTTTATTTAGTTTT
>JAHDEV010000239.1 GCA_020628615.1 Dokdonia sp. | reverse complement strand
GCAGAGGTTACAGAAATTCTTAAGGAACACCTAGATTACTTACTCGCAGATAACTAATGGAAAACACCGTAGAACCAACTTCAGATTACTCCCCACTTGAAGAAAAACTCAACATTTGGACGCATGGTTTTGGTTTTGTAGCAAGTATTATTGGTTTGGGTTTTTTATGCTTTCGCGAAAGCGTCTCAACCACAGCAACCGTTAGTCTTATCATTTTTGGAGTTAGTATGTCTGTGTTATATTTTGCCTCTACAGCTTACCACAGCGCCGTAAAACCTATACGTAGAGCTAGATTAAAGATTTTTGATCATGCGGCTATCTACGTGCTCATAGCAGGGACATATACACCATTTACACTTGTAACTCTAGAAGGAAGTACTGGATGGTGGATTTTTGGGATTGCTTGGTCTATTGCTTTATTCGGAATAATATTAAAACTCTTCTTTACAGGTCGATTTGATATCCTTTCTACAATCCTTTATGTAGCGATGGGTTGGCTTATTGTTTTTGCATACAAACCATTACTAGCAAACCTTGATCCAGCTGGTGTGCAATGGTTATTTACAGGAGGTATTTTATATACGATAGGCGCTATTCTTTACAGTATTTCTCGCATTCCTTATAACCATGCTATTTTTCATGTATTTGTCTTGGGAGGTACAGCCTCTCACTTTATTGCAGTTTACAATTACGTAGGAGTTTAAACCTTTCAAAATCATATAATAAAAAATGCCCCTCAATGAGGGGCATTTTTATTGCTAATAGTAAGGATCTACAATAGCCTAGTTAAAGATATAACGTAGTCCTAATTGTGCTTGCCATCTGTTTAAAAGACTTGCATCTGTTCCAAATGTTTGAGTAAGCTCTTCGTTGAACGTGTATGTTGGTACACCGTCTGCAACACTTACACTTACTGGCTGTACGCTGTTAGGTTGCTCAACAAGTCCCCAATCAGAATTAATGAAGTTTCCTAAGTTAAGAACGTCTACACTAAACTGGATTGTGTTTTTCTTTCCTTTTACATCAAAATTAAAATCTTGTAATAAACGGAAGTCAACACGGCTTCTCCATGGTGCAAGTGCTCCATAACGCTCTGCATATCCACCTCTGTTTTCGCTCAGGTAATCATCTTGCTCGATGTACTGGTTAAATGCTGCTGCTTGTTCTGGTGTAGCAAAATTTTGCTGTGCTACTTCTCCAGCAGTTGGGATGTAAATAAGGTCGTTAAAGTTACTTCCGTCACCGTTGATATCACCAGCATATGTATAGTTAAAACGTCCTCCTCTAGCCCACTCTGCAAATGTAGAAATGGTAGTAGCAAACTTGCCATCGCCATACTCAAACTTCTTTGAAGCTACAGCAATTACTCTGTGCTGATCTCCATAACGTGAGTTTGATAACACCGCGTCATTTGCATTACCACGTATTGCATTTGCATTAAAAGCATCACCTGTAATCTCTGCATCAATAGAGTTTACATTTTTAGAATCTAGGTAGTTGTAAGCAAGACTTGCATAAAGTCCGTTACCAAATGATTTTTCTGCTTTTAACGTAGCATTAATCGTACGACCATTATCAGAGTTTGTAAATACATACGCATTTGTAGGTCCTCCAAAAGCATTAGTAGAAAAATCTGAAGCTTGATAGATAGGTCTGTTATCTACACCTTGTAATGTCGCAGATGGATTATCAAGTGCCCAGTTCTGAACGTGTGCAGCATTAAGATCTTTTGTGTAAGAGAAGTCTCCTGTAAGTACCACACCATTATCTAGGCGGTAATCTACACCTATGTTAGACCTCCATACTTGTGGCCATTTGAAATCTTGATCTACCGTCTGGTAAAAGAAAAAGTCAACTCCTTGTACTTGGTTACCTAACCATACAAAAGGAAAACGACCTGTAAATATTCCTGTTCCTC
>JAHDEV010000238.1 GCA_020628615.1 Dokdonia sp. | reverse complement strand
CAGATCTCTCGGTTGCTATAAACAGCCAAGAGCCATTTGTGGTGGAGCCATTTACGTATGATATTAATGCCCCTAGACAGGAAGTAAAGCATCAAATTGCAAAACTTAAATCATTTTATCGTTTTGATAATTTTGGAAAATTAAGCGCACAGTATGATTACCAGCGCAATAATAGACTAGAATTTGATATACGTAGAGATAGTGATGATTTACGACCTTCTATAGACTTACAACTTGAAACTGTAGGCGGTAAAATTGATTTTGATTACACTGCAGACAATACGCTTACAGCAAAAATAGGCGTGTCTGGAAGGTATCAAAAACATTTTCCTGATCCATCTACAGGGGTAAGAAGACTAATACCAGATTACCAAGGTTATGACTTTGGTATTTATGCGTTAGGGTCTAAAGACTTTGGAAAGTGGACTATAGAGGCAGGTGCAAGATATGATTACAACCGCATCAATGCAGAGAAGTTTTACATCACTAGCCTCTGGGAAGCCAGGGAATATGATGTAAACTTTGCTCAGTTTGTTGTTGAAGAATTTGAAAATCAAATATTTGTAAAACCAGAATTTGAGTATCACAATTTCTCGGCAACAGCAGGAGCCTCTTATGAGGTAAATGATGCGACTACGGTTTCCTTAAACTATGCACTAGCATCACGCTCGCCTAATGTATCAGAATTATTTTCTGATGGATTACACCAGAGTGCTGCCCGTCTAGAGCTAGGTGACCTAAGTTTTAATCAAGAAGTCGCAAATAAAATTTCATTAAATTTTACAAGATCTACAGACACTTGGAGTTTTACTATTGCTCCGTTTGCAAACTTTATAGAGGATTTTATCCTTATAGAGCCTACAGGCGTACAGCAAACGTTAAGAGGTAGTTTTCCTGTATGGGAGTATAGACAGACACAAGCTAGACTGTTAGGTTTTGACATAGATAACAACGTTCAAGTAACAGATCGTTTTGAATTTTCTAACCAGTTTTCACTAGTAAAAGGAAAGGATGTAACCTTTGACAGAGCTTTAATTAATGTGCCTTCGGCGAGTACGCGTAACGCTGTTACGTATACCATCCCGTCTGTAAATAACTTGAAGCTGTCACTTGAGAGTAACTATGTTTTTCGTCAAAATGAGTTTCCAGACACAAACTTTGACGTTTTTCTACCTGAGACTAACACAACAGAGTTAGTAGATATAAGCACACCTCCCGATGCGTATCATCTTATCAACTTTAGAAGCTCTATTGATTTTGTAATAAATGATAAGAGCAATCTTAACGTAGGTCTTATGGTAAACAATCTATTTGACACCTCTTACAGGGAGTACTTAAATCGCCAGCGCTATTTTGCAGACGATCTAGGTAGAAATGTTTTATTACAACTTAAAATTAATTATTAAAATCACGCTTTCGCGAAAGCGTAATAACACACAAACAATGAAAAACTTTAGAAATTACACACTTATCGCCCTTACTGCCATTAGCCTTGCAGCTTGTTCTAGTGATGATGACGGAGATATTCCAGAAATAATCAACGAAGAAGAAATAATAACAACAGTATCTCTAACCTTGACATCGGGTACAGATCGTATTGTTCTTACATCTCAAGATCTTGATGGTGATGGTGGTGATGCTCCTACTGTAACGGTATCTGGTGACCTAGCGAGAAGTACCGTTTATAATGGAAGCATTGCGTTTCTTAATGAAACAGAAAGCCCTGCAGATAATATCACCGAAGAAGTAGAAGAAGAATCTGACGAGCATCAGGTATTTTATACACCTAGTACAGGCCTTGACGCTTCTATAACGTATGAGGATTTTGACGGTAACGGTAACCCACTTGGAACGCTAGTTACTCTTACTACTGGAGCAACTGCTGGTACAGGTACACTTACAGTTACCCTACGTCACGAGCCTACTA
>JAHDEV010000051.1 GCA_020628615.1 Dokdonia sp. | reverse complement strand
CGTAATGGTTCATATAATATGAGTTAAATTAAAAATGAGTGCAAAAGTAAGGATTCTCTTTTGATTTTCAAATAGCTATTACTATATATTCTTAAAATTTTCTCGATACTCCCTAGTGCTATATAATAAGGTAAGTAATTACGCTTTCGCGAAAGCGTAAACCTGTAAATTCTTTTGTAAGGCATCATAATTAAGGATTACATACCGTCACTCACCTACTCTTCTTACTATCAAAACCCTATGAAATTAATGTGTTAAAAATTTAGTAATCTATTTGTAAGAATTATACGATGCTGCCGACTAATAGACCTAACCTACTCAGTGCTAATAGACTGTACTTAGAAGGTTTTTAACAATAAAGATATTAATCAATTTTAGGTCGACAAAGAACATAATTCTTCGATGAAAGTCACTTTTTTGTTGGTTTTATGGAGTTTTTTACCTAATATTGACGTGCTTAACCTATTAAATAAATATATCACTGTGGAAGGAGTATTATTAGACTGTGCTGTTGTAGATGATTCTAGCCTACAACGACTAGCAATCGTAAAGATGATTAATGATCATCCTAATTTACGACTGGTAGCCGAATATAACAATGCCATCGAAACTAAAAATGGTCTCTTAGATACTAAGGTAGATCTTATATTTCTAGATATTGAGATGCCTATACTCTCTGGGTTTGACTTACTAGATGACCTTATACACAAACCACAAATTATATTTGTAACTGGTAAGACAAAGTATGCGTATAAGGCATTTAACTATAATGCCATAGATTACCTACGTAAACCACTTACCAAGGATCGTTTTACAAACGCAGTTTACAAAGCAATAAGCCTTCACAAGCTTAAAACCGAAGGTGCGGTAGAAGATGATGATTACATTTTTGTAAAAAGTAATCTTAAAAAGAAAAAAGTAATGCTTAACGAGCTTAAGTATATTACTGCGCTAGGAGATTATGTAAAACTTGTAACTGTGCACGACCCTATAGTAGTACTTGCTACGATGAAGTCTTTTGTAGCGCAATTACCTCCAGAACGTTTTATGCGTATACACAAGTCTTATATTATAAATATAGACAAGGTAGATAAATACAACAGTAGAAATATTGAAATAGATGGTGAAAAAATACCACTATCTAGACATAAAAAATCTGAGCTTATAGATGCGCTCTCTGCTTAAAAGTAGATTTTAATATAAAAAAACCACTCAATGAGTGGTTTTTTTATGCTTAATAACAATCTACATCTACGACTAATCGAACACTACGATACTGAGCAATAGCATTAAAACTTGTTACTACTCTACCTATGTTTTTTTTGGTTTCGAGTAAATTTTGTCTTCTACTTATTTTAATAAGGATATTACGCCTGTAGAGATTTCTTATTCTTGCTATAGATGGTGTTTCTGGACCTAGTACCGCCTCTGCACCTAGCGTTTGTCGCAATGCCTTAGATAGCCAAATACTAGATTCATCTATTTTTTGATAATCTCTATGTTTTAATGTAATGCGTATCAACCTATGAAAAGGTGGATACTTAAAGTTGCGACGCTCTTCTAATTGCTCTTTATACATCTCATCAAATTTATTTGAAGAAACCTGCTGTAAGATTTGATGATAAGGATTATAGGTTTGCACAAGCACCTTACCTTGCTTTTCGGTACGCCCCGCCCTACCAGATACCTGAGCAATTAATTGATAGCTACGCTCGTGTGCTCTAAAGTCTGGAAAGTTGAGCATACTATCTGCATTCATAATTCCTACTAGGGTTACGTTTCTAAAGTCTAATCCTTTGGTAAGCATTTGCGTGCCTACTAAAATATCTATCTGCTCTTGCTCAAAAGCTGTAATGAGCTTCTCAAAACCATACTTACCTCTTGTAGTGTCTGAGTCCATACGAGCGATATTGTTATCTGGATACAACTCCTTGAGCTCTGCTTCTATTTGTTCTGTCCCAAACCCCTTAGTTGTAAGATCTGTGCTGCCACAGGCCATACACTTTTGCTGTAGGGCAATGTTGTAACCACAATAATGACAACGAAGTTGTGATCTATATTTATGATAGGTAAGACTCACATCACAATTAGGACATTGCGGGGCGTGCCCGCAAGTATTACACTCTAATATGGGAGAGAAACCACGCCTGTTTTGAAATAAAATAACCTGCTCACCTAGTGCTAGTGCATCTGTAATTGCGCGTAATAATGTATCAGAAAAGTGCCCTGTCATCTCTCTTTTACGAGACTTTTCTTTGATATCTACAAGGTTAATTTCTGGCATTAAAATATTACCGTGACGCTGTTTTAAAGAGACATACCCATACTTTCCGCTCTGGGCATTATAAACGGTCTCGATAGATGGCGTTGCAGAACCTAATAAGACTTTGGCTTTAAAAAATGCTCCTAGCACAATAGCGCAGTCGCGAGCGTGATACCTTGGTGCGGGATCATATTGCTTAAAGCTACTCTCGTGCTCTTCATCTACCACAATAAGTTTTAAATCTCTAAACGGTAGTAGTAATGCACTTCTCGCTCCAATAATGATTTGGGCCTTGTCCATTTTTTTTAGGACATTATTCCATACTTCTACTCGCTCATTTACAGAATACTTAGAATGAAATATAGCCACTCTTTCTCCAAAATAAGTTTGCAGCCTGCTTATTAACTGTGTGGTAAGAGCAATCTCCGGGAGGAGATATAGAATTTGATCTCCAGTTGCAAGCATTTCTTCTATGAGCTGAACATAGATTTCTGTCTTACCAGAAGCAGTTACACCGTGTAATAATGTAACGTCTTTTGTTTCAAAATGTGTTTTAATCTCAGACAGTGCTGTTTCTTGATAGGTATTGAGAGTCTTCGTCTCAAAAACTTCTCCCTCAAACCCTACTCTATCTTGGCGTTTTTGATACGTTTGAAAAACTCCTTTATCTACCAGCGCGTTGAGCTGACTAGCGGTTGCTCCAGATGCTTTTTGCAACTCTTGTGAAGATATGGGTTTGTTGGTTTTCGCTTTAAGCGAAAAAAAAGTGAGCACCATCTCTCTTTGTTTTGGTGCTCGAGATAATTCTTCTAAAATAACAGGCAAAGCCTCCTCACTATCATACTCTGGGGCTATTGTAATAAACTTTACAAGTTTAGGGACATACTGCTCGTAAATCTCCTCTTGCATTTCTAAAACCCCTTGATCTATAAGTCGTTGTATAGATGGAAGTATTTTCTTTTTATCAAGAATATCCATCACCTCGTGTACTTTAAGCTCTGAACGGTGTTGTAAGGCTTCATAAATTAAAAACTCATCATCTTGAAGCTCTTCGTCATTAATTACAAGACCCTCAGACTTGAGCCGTATAACGGTCTCACTCTCTAGTAAAAATGCTTTGGGTAATGCTGCTCGCATCACTTCTCCCTCGGTACACATATAATAATTTGCAATCCAAGACCAGAATGTGAGTTGCTGTTCTGTAACTATAGGATCTTCATCTAAAATTTGCTGAATTTCCTTTGCCTCATAGATTGTGGGAGCATTAGTGTGCTTATTTTTTACGATAGAGGCGTACACTTTCTTTTTACCAAAAGGAACTGCAACACGCATTCCTTTCTGTATGTAATTATATTCTGCCTCTGAGACGAGGTAGGTAAACGTATTTTCTACAGGTATAGGAAGTATGACGTCTATAAAGTGGGGCATAAATGAGCAGTGTGTATTTCAAAAGTACTGTTAAGTAAAGTTTTGCGAAAGCATAGCACAAAAAAAGAGCCGCAATCTTTACAAAAGCGGCTCTCGTTATGAATAATTATAATGTTACTTAACGCGTATCCACTCTTGAGTTCTATATAAGAAGGCAATATAACCCCTAAGATAGAGCTTATCTGGATTATCATTTTCTATCCAGATTTTTGCCTTATAGGTTTTCCCTTTTTCTGGATCAAAAACAGTACCTCCGGTATACTCGTCATCATCTCTTTCTAGGTTTTTAATAATATCCAGACCAAGTACGGGCTTGTTATACTCTTCACCCTCGCAGTAAATACATAGTTTATCTCGATCTTGAGGGTTAAGTATATCTATAATCTTACCATAAACTTTATCACCCTTTTTATAAATCTCTACAATAGATTTTGCCTCACCAGTCTCATCATCTATAGTTTTCCACTTACCAAAAACAGCGTCTTGCTGCGCCACAGCGCTTGCGGTAAACAGTAATACAATAAATAAACTAATTAAGTACTTCATAATTTGATAAGTGTCTTTGTTTTTAAAACCAAAAAATGGCAATTCTTGAGAATCGCCATTTTCTATAAAAGTTGAAATTTACTAGTTTTTACCTAGCATCGCTTCTTTAAGATCATCATCTGCAGGGTTGCTTCCTAACCAAATTCCAAAAAGTGCTTTTTTGAATTCTAATCCTGGTATCATTCCTACTTCTTTACCGTTTTTGTAAACGACAGTACCTTTTCCTTTAACGTAAGTAATATCAAAAACATTTGTTTTTACAATCTTATCGCTAAAGAAACCTTTAAACTTTGTGATTTGTGCATCAAGTGAGCTTGTATCTCCATTCATAGAAGCATCAAATCCATCATCTACAGCTCCTATCATTTTCTTACTTGACACCATACCAGAAACGATGTCTAGCTTCATAGCCATTGTCTCATCTGCGTTTACAATAGCAGCGGCGTCACTCTTTTTTGAGGCTAGGTATAATCCTCCGGCATAGAGATCAAAGATTACTTTTTCTCTCATTCCCGCACCGTTTAAAACGAGATCTGTTCCTTCTACAGTCATTGTGTTAGGTAATGTTGCATCACCTACAACTGTTTGAGCTTGACTAAAAGTAAGACTACATACTGCTACTAGTGCTAATAAATACTTCTTCATAATTTACGTTTGTGTTAATTTAATTAGGGTTTTTGTGTAATATCCTTAGTTTTTGCAATGTTGCATTGAGCTCAAATCCTAATAATATAAGATTAGAGTTCAACCAAATATAAAGCATCATTATCAATAATGCACCAATTGAGCCATACAACTCATTATATCTCCCAAAAGTGTCGATATAAATACCAAAAAGGTACGTGGTTATCATAAATAATATAGTAGTCATTAATGCACCTGGTGAAAAAAACCTGCTTTTGCGCCCCTCTTTGGTACCAAAATAATAGAGCGTTGCAATCACAGCATATATCATAATTAATACAAATACGTTTTTTCCAACCGATAGCAAGGTTATATCTAAGTCTGTACTCATAAAGTCTCTCTCCTTGAGAGAGGTAAGTAAATACTCAAAGTAAACAACTACTGATATAGTAGTAACCAACAACAATGCCAAGATAATAGAGGTGGCTATAGCCACAGCATACTGTCTAAAAAAGCTTCGATTAATCTCATTGTAATGAGATCCCTCAAAACCACTAAAAATAGAGTTAATACCATTTGCCGTAAGAAACAAAGCAAGTAAACCAGCTACAGACAGTAAGCCTGCACGCTCATTTTGTGCAATATCACTTATAATAGGCCTAAAGAAATCTAGTGACTGTGATGGTATGAGCTCATAAATAAACACCATAAACTTAATATCAAAGTCTGGCACAGGCACATAAGGTATAAGATTAAGCACAAATATAAGCGCAGGAAAAATGGCCATAAAAAAACTATAAGCAATAGATCCTGCTCTAGATCCCAGGGCACCTTTTATAATACCAGTAAAGTAAGCACGTGACAAGTTTAATAATGTCATCCCTTCAAAACCAGGGATAACCACCTTATCAAGCATTGCTACAATCCAGCAAAAAGGCTTGAACCGCATAAGGCGTTGCTCTAAGGTCTTGTCTGAAGTCATTATACCGCTTTAAGACTTAAATCTAGATTATAAACAGAGTGTGTAAGTGCACCACTAGAGATATAATCTACACCACAAAGTGCATACTCACGTATGGTCTCTTCATTAATACCACCAGAAGATTCTGTAAGGCATTTATCACCTATAAGAGCAACCGCTTTACGCGTATCTTCATAATTAAAATTATCTATAAGAATACGGTATACGTGCTCGTGATTTTCAAGAATCTCTTTTATCTCCTCAAGGCTTCTCGCCTCTACAATTATTTTAAGATCTCGATTCTCAGTTTTAAGATACGCTACAGTTTTAAGTATCGCCTTAGTCACTCCTCCAGCAAAGTCTATGTGATTATCCTTAAGCATAATCATATCATACAGTGCAAAGCGGTGATTTTCTCCCCCGCCTATCTTTACGGCCCATTTTTCTAGAGCACGTATCCCCGGAGTGGTTTTTCTTGTGTCTAGTATTTTTGTGCCTGTTCCTTCTAGAAGGTTTACAAAAAACTTTGTTTTGGTCGCTATGGCGCTCATACGTTGCATTGCGTTAAGTACCAGTCGCTCTGCTTTTAAGATGCTTTGGCTCGAGCCAGATACATAAAAAGCAATATCTCCATACTTTACCTGGTCACCATCTTTAAGTACATCTTCTACTACGAGGCTTTCATCTACGTAGGCAAATACCGCTTTCGCGAAAGCGCAACCCGCAAGAATCCCTTCATCCTTTACCAGTAACTTAGCCTTACCCGTTGCATCTGCCGGGATACAAGCCAGACTGCTGTGATCTCCATCACCTACATCTTCTCTTATTGCATTAGAAATTATACCATCTATCTCAAGCTGAAACTGCGCTTCTGTTATCATAAAAATATAAAATACGGTTTCTGTAAAAATAAGGAAACACAAACACATCCACCGTCATAGAGAGATTTGTATTTTTGCAAAATGAATATAAAACTTCTATGCGTAGGCAAGACAGATAACAAGCAGCTACAGGCGCTCGTAGATGAGTACAGCAAGCGCCTGAATTTTTATATTAAATACAGTATTGAGACTCTTCCAGATATTAAAAATGTAAAAAATCTCAGTGAGCAAGAGCAAAAGACTAAAGAAGGTGCTCTCATACTTTCAAAATTGGGTCCCTATGACCACCTTGTACTCTTTGACGAGAATGGCAAATCATTTTCTAGCGTGGGGTTTTCTAAGTTTTTACAAAAAAAGATGAACAGTGGTATAAAAACCTTAGTCTTTGTGATAGGAGGTCCCTATGGTTTTTCTCAAGAAGTTTACAATAAAGCGATAGGTAAAGTATCTTTGTCACAAATGACCTTCTCCCACCAGATGGTACGTTTATTTATCACAGAGCAAATTTATAGAGGGTTTACCATTTTAAAAGGAGAACCTTATCATCATCAATAAACCGAGTTCTACATAGTTTAACCAATATTTATGAGTACTAAAGATACTAAGACGCCGTACTCACGTTATTTTTGTAACACATATACGACTACTATTTAATGAGTTCAAAATCAGGCATAAAAAAGAAAAATAGATTACAATTACTGCACCAGTATTATGTATACACTGGCTTTTACGCTTTTCTTAAAGATGCACTTAAAAAAGCGCTGCCACCTATACTATTTGTTGTAGCTGCTATAGTATGCATACACTACTTTGTAATAGACCTTAACACGGCTTTACAATATGTGATAGATAATTACTCTAATTTTTTAGTACTTACTTTGTTCTTTGTTTCGGAGTCTGTACTCGGTATTATCCCTCCAGAGCTTTTTATCGCTTGGAGCGATAAAACTAGTAACCCTATATTATACCTCTCTATAATAGCCCTACTATCTTACCTAGGTGGTGCTGTATCTTATTTTACAGGGAGAGCTTCTCTTAAAATCCCAGCAGTACATAACTACCTAGAGGTAAAAATGGAAAAGCATTTAAAAAATGCTCGTAAATGGGGTGGATTTTTAATTTTAGTAGGAGCCCTACTCCCACTACCCTTTGCTGTAGCAAGTCTTGCTGCAGGTATGATTCGTTTTGATTTTAAATATTGGGCACTCTTTGGTCTAGCGCGTTTTGTGCGCTATGCGATATATGGAGCAGCCATTTTTAGCCTTGTGTCTTAAATGAAGTTAGTCTTTGCTACCCACAATCTCAATAAGCTTAAAGAAGTACAAGCGCTTGTGCCAGAGCACATCACCATTTTATCACTTACAGACATAGGCTGTAATGAAGATATCATAGAAGATGCTCCTACCATAGAAGGTAACGCGATTATAAAAGCACAATACGTACGTGATCATTATGGGTATGATTGCTTTGCAGATGACACGGGTCTCGAGGTTACCGCGCTAGATGGCGCACCTGGAGTATACTCTGCACGATATGCAGGACCTCAAAGAAGTGCTTCAGATAATATGGATAAGCTTCTCATAGCACTTGCAGTAAAACAAGATAGAACAGCGAGGTTTAAAACGGTAATCGCTTTCGCGAAAGCAGAAAAAATAGAGACTTTTACAGGTATATGTGAGGGAGAAATTACCCGTGAGCGACAAGGAGATGATGGTTTTGGCTACGATCCTATCTTTAAACCGACTGGTTACGAAGCGACATTTGCCCAAATGGCGATGGCGCTAAAAGGCAAAATAAGCCACAGAGGGCGTGCGATGGAGCTATTTTTATCCTACTTAAGAGACAAGTAAATTAGGTATTTTAAAAAATTACCTAGCCGCTTTACGATTATTCAATTATATATAGTACTTTTGCACCTTGAAAAACCTCAGGGTGAGGTACTGCCACTATTTATGGCACGTGTTGATTGAAGCAATTGGTTAATAAGTCGTTGCGCTTCCTACAGCACGATAACTTATTAAAATTTTGTCTTATGACATTTGATCAACTGGGCCTAAACGCGCCCTTACTTCAGGCTATCGCCGATATGGGATTTGAAACCCCATCAAAAATCCAAGAAGAAGCTATCCCACAACTACTCGCCGAAGATCGCGATATGGTTGCACTTGCACAAACAGGTACAGGTAAAACTGCTGCTTTTGGTTTTCCACTATTACAAAACATTGATGCTTCAAGTAAGACCACACAAGGTCTTATTATAGCTCCTACTCGTGAGCTATGTCTCCAGATTACTAACGAGATGAAACTCTATGCAAAACATATAAAAGGTGTGCGCGTAGTAGCTGTTTATGGTGGTTCTAATATACAAGAGCAAGCTCGTGAGATCTCACGTGGTGCTCAAATTGTAGTAGCTACACCAGGACGTATGCAAGATATGATGCGTCGTCGTATGGTAGATATTACAAAATTGAGCTACTGTGTTCTTGATGAGGCAGATGAAATGCTTAATATGGGATTCTATGAGGATATTACAAATATTCTTGCAGACACTCCAGAAGATAAACTTACGTGGCTCTTTAGCGCGACAATGCCCAGAGAGGTTGCACGTATCGCAAAAGAGTTTATGCACGACCCGCTAGAGATTACAGTA
This sequence comes from Dokdonia sp., assembly GCA_020628615.1. GTDB lineage: Bacteria > Bacteroidota > Bacteroidia > Flavobacteriales > Flavobacteriaceae > Dokdonia. Next base: position 7,753 of record JAHDEV010000051.1, on the reverse strand, counting down.
GGTCACAAAAATGAAGGTGCAAAAAACGTTTCTCACGAGTACTACGTTGTACACACACGTGATCGTTACCAAGCGCTTAAACGTCTTTCTGATGCAAATCCAGATATATTTTCTGTAATATTCTGTCGTACTAAGAGAGATACTCAAAAAGTTGCAGAGCAACTTATAGAAGATGGATATAATGCAGGTGCGCTACACGGTGACTTAAGTCAGAACCAGCGTGACCTAGTTATGAAAAGCTTTAGAAATAATCAAATACAGATGCTTGTCGCAACAGATGTTGCTGCACGTGGTATAGATGTAGATGATATTACACACGTTATAAACTACCAACTTCCAGATGAGATAGAGACGTATACGCACCGTTCTGGTCGTACAGGTCGTGCTGGTAAGACAGGTACCTCTATGGTGATTGTAACCAAGAGTGAAATGCGTAAAATCAAGCAGCTAGAAAAAATTCTTGCTAAGAAGTTTGATCAAAAAACCATTCCTGATGGTAAAGAGATTACTCAGGTACAGCTTTTTCACCTTGCAAATAGCATAAATAACACAGAGATTAACCAAGAGATTGATGCTTATCTTCCAGAAATAGAAGAAGTACTTAAAGACCTAACTAAGGAAGAGCTTATTAAGAAGGTCTTTTCTGTAGAGTTTACACGTTTCTTTAATTACTATAAGAAAGCAAAAGACCTTAATCAAAACGCTGTAGCAGCCTTTAAAGAAGAGTCTGGTGACACAACACGTTACTTTATAAACGTAGGTCGTAAAGACGATTTTGACTGGATGAAGCTTAAGGACTTCTTAAAAGAAATGACAGGTTTAGGTCAAGACGGTATCTACCGTGTAGATTGTAAAGACGCCTTCTCATTCTTTAATACAGATACAGAGCATAAAGAAAAAGTACTTGCACTCTTTGAAGATTATCAACTTGATGGTCGCCGTGTAAGTGTAGAAGAGACACAAGGCGGCGGAGGTCGCGGTGGTAACCGTGGCGGTGGCGGAAGAGGCCGCAGTGGCGGTGGCCGTAGAGGTGGCAATGATGGCTTTAGAGGCGGTCGTAGCAGTGGCGGTGATCGCCGTCGTAGCGGTGGTGATCGTGACAGATCAGACAGAAAACGTAGTGACCGTCGTGGCGGTGACCGTGATCGCAAGTCTAGCTATGGAGAAGACCAAGGAAGATCTAGAAATCGCTCAGAAAGATCTAGTAGACCAGAAGGTAGATCAGATCGTAGAGCACCAAGTCGCACTCCAGACAGAGCTACAGAAGGTAATAAAAGCCCATTTTCTGGTAAAAGACGCCGTCGCAGCTAGCCTAAAGTGTTAGAATTATTGTAAAAGTTAAATTTTGGTATGGTTTTCTCATAGGATTGCATAAATTGCTACTCTATATGATGAAAACCATACTTTTTTTATTACTACTTGCCGTATGCACAGTAGGATACTCGCAAGAACCAGCTACCCCAACTGGAGAAACTTCTACAAAGGAGCTTCAAGATGGATTTATAGATGGTAAAGTTTTAAGCAGCAGTACAGATATTGCTTTACAAAACGTAAACATTCTCAACCTCTCAAACTTTAAAGGAGCTACTACAGATAAGCTAGGTAACTTTGACATTAAGGCTGCCGTAAATGATACATTATACTTTTCTTATTTAGGTTATAAATCGCTCAAAGTAAGAGTAAGTTCTGACTGGATAAAATATGGAGATGTAAAAATCAAAATGACAGAAATAGGCATCGCCCTAGAAGAAGTGGTTGTAGAAGAAATAGAACTTACCGGCTACTTAGAGATAGATGCAAAGAGAATCCCTATTTACAGCAACCAGCGCTATAGCATTTCTGGTCTTAACTCTGGTTATGAAGTAGGTCAAGGACAGCCTGGTGCCGTGTCACGCGTGCTGAGCTCTATTTTTAACCCTGCAGATTTTCTTTATAATATATTCAGTCGAAAGAAAGGACAATTGCGCAAGCTACGCCAGATGAAAGAAGATGACAAAGTGCGCAACCTTCTTGAACGTAAATTTGACCGTGAGACTCTGGGCGCTCTACTTCAAATAGATCGTGTAGATATAGATGCTATATTAAAAAACTGTAGCTACTCAGATAACTTTATAATGACGGCAAATGACCTTCAGATTCTAGATGCCATAAGTGAGTGTTATGAAGAGTATCGTGTCTTACAAAATAAAGACTAAGGGGATTATTTTAATTACGCTTTCGCGAAAGCGTACTCCTACCCTCTTTCATCTAGATAGCGCTGCTCAATGCGCGCTACATCTTTAATCATTTTACGGGTCCAGGCCAGCTTTTTATCAAAAAGTTCTTGCTCAGAAAACTTCCAGTCTACAGCCGAAGCTTTGAGCTTAGTCATTATATGCTGCAAAGTAATCGCCGCCGAAACTGAAATATTGAGACTCTCAGTAAAGCCTACCATAGGTATATAAATAAAATCGTCTGCCTCCTCCATCACGAGGTCGCTTAAACCTTCTGTCTCTCTACCAAAAAATATAGCAGCCTTTTCTGTCACATCAAACTCTTCTAGCCTGTGTGCATCTTTATGTGGTGACGTGGCAACAATCTTATACCCTTGCTCACGCAATGATTTGATACAACTAGAAGCACTATTGTGACGAGATACATCTACCCACTTTTGTGCCCCCATAGCAATCTCACGATCTATGCGCTTTGCGTTTACCTCCTCTATAACGTGTAATTCTTGCACACCAAAAGATTCACAACTACGTATTACAGCACTCGTGTTGTGTAATTGATATACATCCTCTACAGCCACGGTAAAATGCGTTGTGCGCTCGCGTAATACTTTATCAAATAATTGTACGCGACGTTCGGTTAAAAATGATTGTAGATAATCTAAGAGGTCCTGATCCATTAAAAATTGTTTACAGGGTAAAGATACTGTACTTTTAAAGTGTAAAAAATTTAAAGGAGAAGTATGCAAAAAGTTGTTGTGTTATCTGGCGCTGGTATGAGTGCAGAGAGTGGCCTTAAAACCTTTAGAGATGCAAATGGTCTTTGGGAAGGTCACGATGTAATGCAAGTGGCGACACCAGAAGGCTGGAAAGCAAACCAAGAGCTTGTTTTAAGATTTTACAACGAGCGCAGGAAACAACTACTAGAAGTCTTACCTAACCAAGGACACCTTGATCTTGTAAAACTAGAAGAAGCATATGACGTACATATCATCACTCAAAATGTAGATGACCTACACGAGAGAGCTGGTAGCTCAAAAGTGATACATTTACACGGGGAGCTACTCAAAGTGCGCAGCTGCAAGAACCCGTCTGTTGTTTTAAATTGGAGAGAAGATTTAGAAACAGGAGATTTATGCCCTCAAGGAGGCCAGCTTAGACCACATATTGTTTGGTTTGGAGAAGAAGTACCACTAATGGAAGATGCTGCTCATATTGTTAGTCAGGCAGATTACATCATCATTGTAGGTACCTCTATGCAAGTATATCCCGCTGCTGGACTCATTACACTAGCTCAACCAGACGCTGAAGTGTTTTTTATTGACCCTGCACCATCTATCACACAAAAAAAAGGACTAACGATACTCCCAGAGAGAGCAACAACAGGAGTTAAAAAAGTTGTAGACACACTTCTTTCTAAAGAAACTAACAATTGACACTTAGCGAGCTTTATAAAGATCTAGACTACGTAAATCACAGTCGTGAGAAACGTGCCTACTATGCGCAACTTATTGTTGACAATCCTGATGCAATGAGACACGTACTGGAAATTCTATTTATGGTAGATGACCCAAAGTCTAATCGTGCCGGATGGCTGTCAGAGTTTGTTACAAAAGAAGATATCACTATTATTTTACCACATCTCGATTACTTTACAAAACACATACATACTGTCTATCAAGATTCTGCTCTTAGACCTGTTGCAAAAATTTGTGAGTATCTTACAATATCATATTACAAAGAAAAGCACCCAGAAACTAGAAAGATGCTTTTATCAAGCCACAAGGATTGCATTATAGAATGTGGTTTTGACTGGTTAATCACAGATCAAAAAGTGGCTGTAAAAGCATATACACTAACTTCTTTATACCACTTAGGCACAGAAACTGATTGGATTCATCCAGAATTAAAGCGTTTTATGGAAGACGGATACCATACCGGAAGTGCAGCATTTAAAGCACGATGCAGACACGTTAAAAAATGGATTGAAAAATTCAACAAAACGCAATCTTAACACTACAAAAAGCAGTAAAACCAAGGATTACATAATGTAATGTTTAAAGAAAAGTTAAAAGTAGTTAAAGAATATATTTTAACACTTAAAACTTTCTTAATCCTATTATATTTGAGTCTTTAAACACAAAAACTTCTTATGATTTTACGTACACTATTAATTGCTGGTTTCCTACTAACAGCAACAGTTTCAACAGGACAGAACACTTTTGGAGGTGGAGGTGCTTCTACCTCTGCAAACTCAGTTTTTAATCAAAAAATGAACTTAGGTTATAAAGCTGGAGCAAACCGCGTTGAAGATAAAAAAATAGATGGGTCACCTTATCTTTTTGAAAATTGGGATCGCTCTGCTACAGTAGTAACAAAAGCAGGTGAAAATCTAAAAATTGAGAATGTAAACTTTGACGGCAGAAGAAATAAAATTGTTGCAAAAATCAATAAGGATTCTATTTACACCTTTAACTCTCTCGCTGTTGATAAAGCTATTATAAATGGCAAAACATTTGTAAACATAGAATCGCCTAAAAGTGCTGTAATAAAAGTTTACGAACTTGTTGTAGAAACACCAGAATTTAAAATATTAAAAGATCACGTAGTAGATATAAATGAGGGTAGCTCAAACCCAATGCGTGGTACCATATTTGCTCGTTATGTACCTAGAGAGTTTTATATGCTACTAAAAGGAGATAATTTTGAAAAGTTTAGTCTTAGAAAGAAAAAAGTACTTAAGCTTCTTGCTGCACAAGAAGAAAAAGTAAAAACCTTCGTAGATGAAAATGATTTAAATTATAAAAGCGAAGAAGACTTAAATAAGATAATGGAATTTTACACAGGTCTGTAAAAGCAATAACCTACACACTAAAAAAAAGTCGCCTACTTGGCGGCTTTTTTAGTTTGTAGATAGTAATTATAATTATCTATACATTCGCAGTACGACCAGATTTATATGTATAAAAATTTTCTAGCCGCTGTAGGCCTCTTGTGCTGTAGTTTTATGTTTGCTCAAGAGAGCAATCCTTTTGAAGTAGAGCTCAACTACTTTTATGGGAGTATATTGAGACACAACAAAGACATCACATCGCTCATAACTGGGCATCCAGAAGGGTTGATTTTAAGTTATAACAAAAAAACCTACGGCAATCAAGAATGGTCCAAAAGATATAATTACCCAGACTACGGATTTACATTTGCCTACCAGGATCTTAAAAATGACAACCTAGGCAAAACCTATAACGCCCTAGGTCATTACAGTTTCTACTTTCTTAACCGCAAACTTATGTTTAGAGTTGGTCAAGGTATTGGGTACACTACAAATCCTTTTGATATAAAAACCAACATTGCAAACAACGCATATGGGTCAAGGTTTTTTAGCGCTACACTTGTAATGCTTAACTACAAGCAACCTATCACTCCGCAAATTTCATTACAAACAGGACTCACCTTTTTACACGGGTCAAATGGTAATTTTAAAGCACCTAACACAAGTACAAATACACTAGCAATTAACGCAGGTGTGGTTTATAAAAATAAACCGATTCCAGACTATATTCCTAGAGGACCTAGAGAACGCTATACAGAACCTATAGGTTTTAATTTTGCTCTTAATATGGGGCTTAACGAGAGTGATTATGTAGGGCTAGGTCAAGAACCATTCTTAATCTTGACTGCTTATGCAGATAAGAAATTGAGTAAAAAAAGTACCATTCTTGCTGGAGGGGAATTCTTTTTCTCAAAATTCTTAAAGAACGAAATTGAATTTCTATCTGTAGCTTTCCCCTCATTTGGTGTTACAAAAGATCAAGATTGGAAACGTGCGGGCGTATTTATTGGTCACGAATTACGATTTAACAAAACAGCACTTATGACGCACGCGGGATACTATGTCTATTACCCTTATGATTTTGAAGGTAGATTCTACCAGCGCGTGGGGCTTAAACATTATATACAAGAAAAATATTTTATTTCAGCGGCGGTGAAGACTCACGGAGCAAAAGCAGAAGCTGTAGAATTTGGATTAGGAATACGATTATGATGAAAACAAACTTCAAATTTATAAGGGCCATATATACGCTTTCGCGAAAGCGTAATACCCTCCTACTCGCTCTACTAGTAGCATTTATTATTTCTTGCGACTCTGAAGATGCAAATGATTGTTTACAAACAGATGGAGATATTATAACTTACACGCTTGATGTGGATACATTTTCAAAAATCCAAATGGAAGATGACATACGTGTGGTACTCAAGGAAGGACCTCAACAAGAAGTTATCGTTGAAACTGGCGAAAACCTAGTACCAGACCTCAACCTCTTTGTAGCGCAAGAAACACTTGTACTGCAAAACTTAAATGGTTGCAATTTTTTGCGCGAGTATGGAAGAACACTTGTAACTGTAACTTCACCAAATATAACTCGCATACGCCAGGCGTCTGCCTTTGAGATTACCAGTGAGGGTTTACTCAACTATGAATCATTAGCTATAGTGAGCAACTCAACTCCTAACAGTCTTAACATTACAGATATTAATAAAAGTGGTGCTGTAACACTACATATCAACAGTACTAACTTGAGTATTTCTGCAAATGGATCAAGTAATATTACAATGTCTGGAAGTGTTGAAACGGCGTCTATAAGCTTTAGCGATGAGTTTCCACAATTTAATGGAAGATTCCTTGAGATTGGTGATTTAACCTTTAACCATACTAGCGCTGCACAAATGGTAGTAAACCCTCAAAACAGCCTGCAAGGCGTCATAAAAGCTACAGGAGACCTTATATCTGTAACAGAACCACCAGTGGTCGATGTAGATGTGCTTTTTACAGGTCAATTAATTTTTGAGGATTAGAATAATTACAATATCTTAAGCACTTTGTATATTAAAAATAAATTAACATAAATACTAAACAAATGGTAAAAGCAAAATATCAAAACGTTCTTGACCTAGGAGAAAAACTTAACATCCAGAACGGAGATGTAAAAGAAGAAAATGGAGTACTTCACGTAACAGGTACTGCAACAAATCAATATGAGAAAAACCAACTTTGGGATGCTATAAAAGCGGCTGGAGGAGAAAATCCAGGTGACATTGTAGCAGACATTAAAGTCGCAGATACATCTGTTTATGCACGTCATACAGTTGCGAGTGGAGACACACTAGGCAAGATTGCAAAGCATTATTATGGAGATGCAATGAAGTACAAAGAGATTTTTGAAGCAAATAAAGACATCCTTAAAAACCCAGATGTTATACATCCAGATCAAAATCTTGTGATCCCTAATCTAGGATAATATTCAATAACAACATTGAATTACAATAATAAAAAAAAGCTCCCAAATTAGGAGCTTTTTTCGTTTTAGTCTAATCTAAAAATTTTGCGCTAAGTTTTTAAAATCAGTCACTTATAGTGATTATCTAAATCAATTATTTACATTTTTAAATTATCCTAATCCTGAGATATAATTACCATATAAGTCATTAAAACGCATCCCTGTGGTGAGTTTATACTTGCTCAACTTCTTATATTCTACAAG
>JAHDEV010000237.1 GCA_020628615.1 Dokdonia sp. | reverse complement strand
CTCCACCGGTACTCGCATAGGTCGTCCTTGGGGCATTTTGAGCAAGCACCAGTTTGTAACTGCACTCACCAGTACTTTTTCTTCTCCCTTGCGTTTTATCGTGGTATGTCTCTGCGAGGTCGCACCAGAGATTTGTACCACCGTAGTTGTTACGACAATCTCGTCATCTTTAAATGCCTGGCCGTGATACTTTATATGGTGATCCATCACCACCCAAGCCATTTTATTGATGCCTAGTCGCTCTTCGGCTGGGTCTTCGTCTTTAAAATAGTCTCTCGTTACGTGGTTCCAATGTTTTGATGCAGCAATTTGCACCCAGTCTAAGTACACGACATTGTTTACGTGATTGAGCACATCTATAGCAGATGCTGGTACGGTGAGGTGATATTCATAGCTTTTCTGGCTCAAATACCTAGTATAAGTTTTGCGATATAGAGGTAAATAAGTATTCCAAATATATCATTACTTGTAGTAATAAACGGCCCAGTTGCAATCGCAGGATCAATCCCTCGTTTATGTAAAAATAACGGAATAAACGTACCTATAATCCCTGCAACAATAATTACAACAAATAGCGAAATTGATATAGACGTCGCATAGTCTACCGCACTTTCTGATATCCATACGTAAAAGAATAATACAATGGCGAGCGCAGCACCGTTAAGCATTGCGAGCAGCATTTCCTTAATTAATCTGTTACCTATGCTTCCTTTTACATCATCATTTGCAAGACCTTGTACAATAATCGCACTAGATTGCACTCCTACATTTCCAGCCATTGCAGCAATAAGCGGCGTAAATAGTAAAAGAATAACGTGATCATTTAACACCTCTTCAAAACCGCCCATAATAGCCGCAGCTCCTACACCACCTAGTAATCCTAAAAATAGCCAAGGCAACCTCGCACGAGTGAGCTGTAGTATGCTATCATCTGCCTCTACATCTTGAGAGATACCTGCTGCCATCTGGTAATCTTTTTCGGCCTCTTCTTTTATAAAATCTACAATATCATCTATTGTAATACGGCCTTGCAGCACACGCTTATCATCTACAACGGGTATAGCCTCTAGGTCATACTTTTGCATCACCTTTGCAACATCTTCTGCCGGGTCATTTACATTTACAGAGTCTACTTTAGGTATATAGATTTCAGATATTTTTGTTCTCGTATCTGAGGTAAGAAGGTCTTTGAGCGACAGTCTCCCTATGAGTTCATTTTCTTTTGTAACCACGTAGATAGAGTGCACTCGAGTCACCTCTTCTGCCTGGCGACGCATCTCACGCACACATCCTGCGACAGTCCAAGTTTCTTTTACTTTTATGAGCTCCTTTGCCATAAGGCCACCAGCACTATTCTCGTCATATTGCAGCATCTCACGTATGTCTGCTCTATGCTCTTCATCTTCTATCTGGTTTATTACTGCTAGCTGTATATCATCATCTAGCTCACCTATCATATCTACCGCATCATCGGTATCCATTTCTTCTACCTCATCTGCAATTTCGGCAGGAGTTAGGTTTTCTAGAAGTTTTTCTCGCACATCTTCATCTAGCTCCATAAGAGCCTCAGAGGTTTGCTCACTGTCTAAGAGAAGTACTAGGTAGGCAGCCTCATCTGAATCTACCTCATCAAGGATCTCTGCAATATCTGCGTGGTGAAGATCTGTAAGCAATTCTTTGAGGGCTACCTCATCTTGAACAGAAACGTATGCTTGTATCTGGTCTATGAGATTGCTTGTGAGTTGAAATTGCATAGGTTTGTTTTTACTAGTAGTACAAATATAGGAAAACCCCTTGCGCAGAGTAATTACAATGCCTAGAGATTTTACTGCTCTTCTATATCTTTTGTGATTGCTGCTGTAAGTTCTATAAAGCCTTGTACAGAGATTTGCTCTGGGCGTTTATTGAGAATTTCGCTTTCGCGAAAGCGGTCACTTAACCCCATACCCTTAAGACTGTTTCTCAACGTCTTTCGGCGCTGCTGAAATGCCATTTTTAC
>JAHDEV010000050.1 GCA_020628615.1 Dokdonia sp. | reverse complement strand
TCGCCAGACTTTTTACCAGGTTTAAATTCTTTCTTTTGGTATGCTTTTATAGCAAGATTCCCCATTAAAACAGCCTCGGTAAGTGGCCCGCCATAAGAAAATGGTGATGAGGTGCTGCCTCCATTTATACAAGCTTCTATCCACTCACCTGCGTGACCGGTGGTCACTCTTTTTATAGTTTGTGGTACTGCCGCCATATCTTTCATACGCTCGCTAGGTAATAAACGAGGGTTACCGCTATAGGTGTCTGTTATCATAATACCATCACTACCGTAGAAGATGCTTCCGCCGCCGTCTTTACCTGGTGTTTCACCTTCGCTTAGCTCGCTTGGTAGGTCGGGCATAATACCGCCATCATACCAATTAAGACCCACATCACCTTGCGTAGGTGACTTAAACTTAAGTCTTACAATAGAACTAGGAGGGCAGGCTTCTGGATAATCTGCCTCTACAAAATCTCCAGACCAAATGGTAGTACAACTAGCCTCTGCTTCATAAGGAAAACCAAGTTCTAGCGCTTTAAATGGAGTTTCCATAATATGACAACCCATATCACCCATTGCTCCTGTACCAAAATCCCAAAAGCCACGCCACTTAAAAGGCAGGTAATTTTCATTATAAGGTCTGTAACTAGCTGGGCCTAGCCATAAATCCCAATCTAGATTTTTTGGGATAGGTTGCCCTTCTGTAATATGCTTAAACCCTTGTGGCCACACAGGTCTGTTTGTCCAGCAATCTACACGTGAGACGGTACCTATAACCCCTGCGTTTATCCACTCTTGTGCGGTTCTTATACCATCGCTTGAGGCACCTTGATTACCCATTTGAGTCACAATACCCTGCTCTTTTGCCACTTGCGCCATAAGCCTAGCTTCATAAATATTATGAGTAAGAGGCTTCTCTACATAGGCGTGTTTATTTTCACGCATAAAGGGTATGGATATGGTGGCGTGTGTATGATCTGGAGTAGCCACCATTATGGCATCTATATCGTTAATATGGTTATCATAGAGTTTTCTAAAATCTCTATACGTCTTTGCTTTAGGGTGCATCTTATAACTGGCTGCACCGCGATTATCATCGACATCACATAGAGCAACAAATTTTACCTTACCATACTGGGTAAGCTCATTTACAACACCGCCGCCACGACCGCCCACACCTATAGCCCCTATGTATAACGTATCTGATGGAGCAACGTGATTATTACCACCTAAGACAAAGCTCGGGACAATTGTAAAAGCCGCACTCGCTGCAGCAGATTTTTGAAGAAAAGAACGACGTTTCATAGGGTGTGAGTTTTATAAGCTCACTAAAGATATTAAAATCATTTGTGAAAGCATTTTTAATTTTTGGACTTCAGTTCATAGCGACCAAAAATTAAAAAGTTCCTGATTAGTAGTGTTTAATATAATATGTTAACGTTTTTTTAACGGACTATAATGTTACTTGTGGGCAATTTTTAAGTCATATTTGTGAATCATCAATTAATCATATATAATGAAGCATTTTCGCTTAATTTTTACGCTCTTAGTATCACTACTAAGTTTTTATTCTTATTCTCAAACTGTTTTTAGAGGTGTAGTCCTTGAGGAGGGCTCAAAAAAGCCTATTGTGGCAAAGGTGGGTATATCTGGTCAAGGTGCTGGTGTCACCTCTGGAACCAATGGTAGATTTCTCTACAGAAAATATGACCAAGTCGTTTCTCCAGAAAGTGAACTTGTTATCTCTTCAAAAGGATATGAGTCCGTAAGCATTTCTGGTGATGATCTTCGTAATTTATATAATATCACGAGTACCATTTATTTAAAGCCTGGTGTTTCTAAAGATGTAAAACCTCTTAATGAAGCAAAGGATGTAGTCGTTTTTTGGGACGTTTCTGCTTCGGCAAAGAGTCAAAATAGTAATAAGGCTATAGATTTTGTTAATGCCTACCTAGCAAGACTTTCGTCACCAGCGGTTCGTTTTGTAGCTTTTAATGATAAGGTCGTTTTAGATAAAAAAATTACAGCCGCGGCAGATGGTACTTTCGCTTTAAGCGAAATAATAAAAAATATTAAGTACACTGGAGCGACAGATTACTCGCTTATAGATGCAAGTAATACTGATGTTGCTATTGTAGTATCTGATGGGGAGCAAAGTTTTGGGAACATTGAGTTACCGCGCACAAGCCGTTTATATACCGTAAATACGGTTGCCACTGCAAATCACGAGCGTATGATGGCAGATGCCTCATTTTATAATGGATCTTATATTCCTCTTTTTGCTACTACTGCAGATCAAGCAACCGAGCGTATACAAGCGGGAGGTGCATTTAAAAATATAGATTTTAGTAAGGCGCAAGCAACGGTAAAAGGTGTAGTGTCTAGTACAAATGGACCTATACAAGGAGCTGCAGTTTCTTTAAGAGGTACCCTTAACGAGTACCTTACTAAGGCAGATGGAACTTTTAATATACCTGCCGTAGAGGGTGATGTGCTTCAAATAAGATATTTAGGAATGTATCCTAAAGATGTGTTGGTCACAAAAGATCCAGTTATACAGGTAGAAATGATACCACAAGCAGATATGCTGGATGAGGTACTACTTACTGGTAATGCTAAGTCTAAAGAAAAGAAAGTAGATGCAGGTAACGGTGTAGCTAAGTCAAAAGAGTCTGTAGGATATGCTGTAAATACCATAACGGCAGAAAATATAAAGCCTAACGCAACATTTCTAGGCGATGCCATACGAGGGAATTTTGCAGGAGTACAGGTATTAGGACCTCCTGGTAGTGAGCGATTTTTAATACGCGGGGGTAATATGTCTATTAACAATGAGTTGCCGCCTCTGTGGGTTGTAGATGGAGCTCCATTTGCAGATGTACCATATTATCTCGATCCTCAAAATATTAAGAGTATTACAATTTTAAAATCTGCAATTGCAACGGTACGTTATGGTACCATAGCAAGTGGAGGAGCTTTTCTAGTAAAAACAAAGGCTGCAAATCCAGACGCTGTAAAAGGGCGTAGTAATGTAGATCAAGCCTTAGTAAAAGGAAATGATTACAGTGAGACACTAGCAGATATGGTTGTAGAAACCTCACCTTACATAACAGCACTTGAGAAAGAAACCACGGTAGAGGCTAAGTATAAAAAGTATCTAGCGTTATCAAAAAACTTTAAGAATTCGGTTTCTTTTTATGCAGATAATGCAGAGTATTTTCAAAAAGTAGCACCTGCAAAGGCAGAGCTTATACGTTTACAACTTGCAGAGGTAGCTGGAGAAAATGTAAAGGCACTGCGCATTCTTAGTTACTTATATGAAGCCGCGGGCTCTTATAAACGTAATGCCCAAGTAAACGAGCGCATTGTAGCACTAGCACCTAGAGAGGCACAGTCATACCGAGACCTGGCACTAGCATACACCTTAAGTGGTGATTATAATAAAGCGCTAGAGTTATACATTAATATGCTAGGAGAGCGTATTTTGGGTGTAGATTTTTCTGAAATAGAAGGGCCTCTAGGTAACGAGTTGAGACATCTTGTCGCACTCCATAAAGATAAAATCGAATTTAACAGGCTACCTAATGAGTGGCTCACTAATAATCTTGAGATGGATATCAGATTAGTCATAAACTGGTCTGAGCAAGATGCTCCATTTATTTTCCAGTTTGTAAACCCAAAGAAGAAATTTTATACGTGGGATCATACATTATTTGATAATAAAGAGCGATTACTTAAGGAGCGTAAAATGGGATTCCAGTTTGAGGAGTTTGTCATAGATGATGCAAAAGCCGGTGAGTGGATTGTAAACGTACAGTACCTAGGAGAAGAGGCAACCTTTGCCATACCTCCTTACTTAAAGTACACGGTGTATAGAAACTATGGAACTTCAAAAGAGACTAAAGAAGTAAAGGTTGTAAAGCTATTTGAGCAAAAAGACAAGGTGTCTCTGGGTAGAATAAACTTATAAAATCACATCACATATATCGATATCTTAAAATTGTAAGATATATCTTTCAAAAAAGGCTTGCTTTAAAAAAAGTAAGCCTTTATCGGTTATACCTTATAACGCCGACATTTAAGTATCTTTAATTATCTATAAACCAACCAGATGATTAAAAAGTACATTTGCTTTATTTTCTTAGTTCTTACATTTTTAAGCACTTCTTATGCGCAATATGGATCTCGCGTTACCGTAAAGGGAAAAATTGTAGATAGTAAAACCAAAAGAGCTGTAGAGTTTGCAAACATAGGTTTTGTGGGTGCAGCTATAGGGACTGTATCTGATGTAGATGGTAATTTTAGCCTCAGCTTTGCTCCAGGTTTACTTTTGGCTACAGATAAATTTCAGGTATCTGTAATAGGATATGAACCACAAATTTTCTCAAAAAATGATGTGCTTAAGCAAGTAGGAAAAGATTTTTTTATTTCGCTTAAAGCGAAATCATATAGCCTAGATGAGGTCATAGTAGGAGAAACAAAACGAACTAAAAGTACCGTAGGTGATCTAGATTATGACGATCGAATTATAGGTTACTGGAAAGATATAGAAGGTCTGGGAGGGGAGATTACTACTAAAATTAAAATACGCCGTAAAAACACAAAACTTCATAACCTTCAGTTTAAGGTCTTAGAAAATGGAGCAGATAGTCTTCTTGTGCGTTTAAATGTATATGATGTAAATCACTACGGCCTTGTGGGGCAAAATCTCTTATCACAAAGTATAAAACACACCATATCTACAAAACAAGGACTAGTCTCTATACCTCTTGAAGATTACGGAATATATGTGCACAGTAATATCATTGTGGGTATAGAACTCTTAAAGGTATATGGAAGACAGATAGGCTTCTCACTAGCGGGTAGTATGAGTAAGGGTACTTCCTTCATACGTTATAAAAGCCAAGATCACTTTAAGCCAGTAGAGAATACCGCTATGGCGTTTAGACTAGACGTTTCAAACCCAGCACGTAAAGGGAGTGGTCCAGAAAAAAGGGATATTCCAAGTATGATTACACTATACTGGGATGCATCTACAGTGCATAAAAATAGAAATCTTGAAAGTGAGATAGCACTAGTGAGTGATCTCCTCAAAAAGACAAAAGAAGCTCAGGTAGATGTGATAAAATTTTCTCAAGGTTATGAAGAGACAAAAACCTTTTATATGCATAAAGGGAAGGCCGCACCTATAACATCATATCTTAAAAACACGGCCTACGTGGGATCTGCAAACTTTGAAAACCTCACTAGGCCAGAATTGAAAGAGAATGCCGCTGTCATTCTAGTAACTCAAGGACAAACAGTGATTTCTAAAATAACACCTAGCTTTCCCTGTCCTGTATTTGTTGTTTCTAGTAATTATGGTGCCAATAAAAAAAGTCTTGAGGATCTTGCATTATTTACTGATGGCGATTTTCTTGATGCCTCACTAGAGGATAAAAAAGATCTAATAAAAAGATATACGCACTTTATAGAAGATCGACCTGTACAGGAGTTACCCACTTCTTTTGCTTCGGGTGGGGTAAGTTATCAAGGCAAACAAGGAGAAATAAAACTACAGGGCGCAAAAGTGACATTGCAAAACTCTTTTAGAACTGTAGAGACAGACGTAAATGGGTCATATCGCATAGCTGCAAATCCTGGAGATATACTAGAAATTTCATTTCCTGGTATGGAAAACCAAGCCATAAAAGTAGGAGAAAGAGGCAGGAATAATGTAAAAATGACAGCCACCTATGATGTGCTAGATGAGGTGATTCTGACTTCAAAGAAACAAGAAGAGGTCCTAGTACAAACTACGCAAGGTTTACGCAATGAAGATGCCGTAGGCTACAAAAACAACCTCATAGATGAGAAAGAAATTACAGCAAAGTATACTACACTGGGACAAGTATTACGAAGAGAGGCAGGCGTAGAGGTAAGACTAGACGTTTTTACCCGTAAGGAAGTCTACATCTTTCCGAGAACATTTTATAACTCCATTGAAACACCACAACCACCCATTATAGTTATAGACGGCGTTATCTATAATCAAACAGATGCTACAGAGCTCCCACAATTAGATATGCAAAATGTAAAATCTATAAATACAAATTCATCTCTTATTGCAACAACACGTTACGGTAGTATCGCTGCTGGAGGTGTTATAGAGATTAAAACAAAAACAGGTAATACAACCACAAAGGCGACAAAGAAAAAGGCATCTGCACTAGCAACGGGTAATACCTATACAGAGCAGGTACCAGTTTTTGAAAACGCTCGTGTAGTTTCTAATACTTATAAAGCATTACAGCAAGGGTCAAGTCTAGAGGGTAGTAAAGAAGTGTATTTTAATCTCCTTAAAAGCCGTAGTAACCCTGGCATCTCATTTTATATGGATGCTTATAATTACTTTAAAGATCAAGACCCACAGTTTGCAGAGCGTATTGTTACTAGTATTATCGCTGTTGCACCAGAAAATAAGCAAGCATTGCGCACCGCTACTTTTGCACTTCAAGAGTTAGGACTAGATGATAAAGTAGTGTCTGTAGTAAAGCATATAAAAAGCATAGCACCTCGTGATGTGCAGTCATATCTAGATCTTGCGCAAGCATATGATAGTAACGGTGATTATCAAGCTGCTTTTGAGGAGTATAAAACTATTCTAGCAAATCAGCTTGAGGGTATAAACTTTGAAAGCATTCAAGAAACTGCCGAAAATGAACTAAGAAGACTTGTAAAAATGCATAAGTCTAAGGTGTCATTTACAGATATACCACAGTCACTTCTTGATGTGTCTTTTACAAAAAAGAGACGTCTCGTGTTTGAGTGGTCAGATCCATCTGCTCAGTTTGAAATACAATTTGTAAATCCAGAAGGTAAATTTTTTACTTGGGATCATACAATGTATAAAAATCAAGAAGTAATGGCTTCACAACTCAAGACAGGGACTCTTGTAAAAGAGTTTGAGCTAGATGACTTGTCACAAGGCAATTGGATTGTAAACCTTAATTATGTGGCAGATTCAGCGATTAATAAAACTTCTCCTTTCCTTACTTATACCAGCTATGAAGACTATGCGACAAACACAGAAAAGAAATACGTAAAAATTATCCCGCTAGCACAAATCACTAGCAAAGTAACGATAGATAATTTCATCATCAATTCATCAAACTATGAGAACTAATGTATACATCATTTCCTGCCTATTGCTGGCAAGCTTATCGGTTAATGCACAAACCATTTTTAGAGGAAACGTGGTCGCCGCGGGGTCAAAAACGCCTATTGAAAATGCAAAAATAGGTATCACAAATCAAGGCGTTGGGGTCACGAGCAATGCTCAAGGAGCCTTTACTTATAAGAAATATCACGAGACCCTCTCAGACACAGACCAGCTCATCGTATCTGCACCAGGTTTTGAAACCATACACTTAAACGCGACAGATATGAGAGCCTTGCTCAATAGATCTAGCGCTATTGTTCTAGAAAAAGGCACACCACAAGAAACCCCAGCAATTACACATCTCAAGATATTTTGGGATATCTCTGAGGGTATGCAAGATCGCAACCTCAATAAAGAACTTGCCTTTGTAAAACAAAATTTGGCAGCTCTTAATGAGCCTAAGGTTACCCTTGAGGTTTTTAATAAAGATATCGTTCATACGGAGGTTTGGAAAAAGTGGGATGGAGATATGGACCGCTTTCGCGAAAGCGTAACCCAGCAAACCTATAATGCCCCGTCTAATTATAGTGTACTAAGTCTAGAAGGTGCAGATGCCGCTTTACTACTCTCAAATGGGGTGCCTAACTATGGTAAATTTAATGCAGACCAGAATATTCCAGTGATACCATTTGCCACAGTACAAACTACCGAAGGCCAGCAATACCTCGCTGCACTAGCAAGGTATACTTCAAGCCCTGTAAAAAATACAGTTACTCAAACATTAGATACTAAGAAAGTATCTCCAAGTTTAGCGCGCATTAAACGCATAAATTCTGGTGAGATAACGTCACTTACTCAAAAAATATCTGGAACCGTACAAAGCCTTGGGAAACCATTACAAGGAGCAACTATTGTTGTAAAAGGAGATTTAAAAGAATACGCTACAGATGCAAATGGCGCTTTTCAAGTAGAAGCAGCAGCTGGAGATATACTACTTGTCCAAGCGCTAGGGATGTTTCCTAAGGCAGTAGCGGTACAAGAGCAAGATAATTATGATATAAAAATGCTACCTAGTAGTGATCAACTAGATGAGGTGGTGCTTACTGCAAGGCGTGAGAAAATTTTTGCAGGTGATAAAATTATAGAAGGCACAAATGAGCCTAATATGCCAGGAGGCATAACGAGCTTAGGAGATTTTTATATTACAGATAAAGACATCACACCAGATGGACAAAGTTTAGAACGTGTATTAAGAAAGAATTTTAAAGGTGTGCAGGTTAGTTATACAGAAAAGGGTGAGGTAGTCACCATTTTTGGTAAGAGACCTAATTGGATTGTAAATGGGGTAATGGTGAGACAAGGACAACCTATACCATTATATATTCCAGATAATGAGATTCTCTCTGTAATTATAAAAGACAACCCACTTTCTACAAATATTAAATATGGTGGAGAAGGAGACCGAGGCTTACAAGTACTGGTAACTACAAAGAGTTATAGAAAAGATGCTATTAAAAACACAGCCCTTATAACCGGTAATGAATATACAGAAGAGGTAGAAGACCGCTCTGTTACTGCGGCACAAGTGACGGGTGTAATAACCTCAGGAGCAAAACCTTTAAAGGGAGCTGCAATCACAAAAAAAGGCACTTTTAACGAGGTATATACAGATGCAAATGGCCGTTTTACCATCACCGCAGCTATAGATGATGTCCTTGTAGTGAGTGCACCAGATATGTTTACAAAAGAGGTGTTGATAGAAACTCAAGATATGGGTGCAATAACCTTAACTTCAAAAAGCAATGACCTAGATGAGGTCGTGCTAGAAGGGCGTGAGCGTGTAGATAACACGGTAGAGACAGCTTATGGTAAAACCAGTGGTGATAAAATAGGCTATGCTACAGGAGAGATTAGTACAAGAAATTATAGTGCTGGGTACACCAGTCTAGACCAGCTCATAAAGGGTAAGGTAAGTGGCGTGACGGTAAACAGTGGTCTACTCACAGGCCAAGCAACTACTTATAAAATACGTGGCGGCTCACAATCTCTTACAAACGAAGTGCCTCCTATATGGATTGTAAATGGAACTCCTTATCAAGATCCTCCATCATTTTTGGATGTAAACCAGATAGACAATATCTCGGTACTTAAATCTGTGGTCGCAACCTCTCGTTATGGGTCGCTTGCAGCAGGAGGGGCTTTTCTTATAAAAACTAAAGAAGCAAATTTTGAAGCAAAAGCTGCCAAAAATAAACAGAGCGCTCTAGTTTCTGGTAACGAGTACACGGGTGATGTTACCGGTAGTATAGACACTGCATTGCCTTCGTATATTTTACGCTTTCGCGAAAGCGGAACCCCGCAACAGCAATTTGCACTTTACAAGAAGTTGTCTCGTACCCAAGAGTCGCCACTAGAGTATTATGTAGATGCCGCACAGTATTTTCAAACCATAGACCCAAAACTTGCAGATGAGGTGCGCTCAGACCTTGCCTACATCGCTCGTAATAATACAAAGGCGTTACGCACACTGTCATATCTATATGAACTAGTAAATGATACGGGAAATATCGTACTTGTAAACGAGCGCATTGCAAAAATTGCTCCTAGCGAGTCTCAGTCATACCGAGATCTAGCACTGGCTTATCAAAATGATGAGCAGTATGATAAGGCACTTGAGTTATACATAAATATGCTGGGAGAGCAAATAATGGGTGTAAACTTTGACGGCTTAGAGAAGCCACTGCGCAGTGAGTTGAGCCGTCTAGTTGCATTACATAAAGATAAAATAGACTATAGTAGATTGCCTAATGAGTGGCTACGCACAGACTTTAAGGTAGATATGCGTATGACCATAGATTGGTCTGACAAGTCGGTTCCTTTTGAGTTTCAGTTTGTAAACCCGCAAAAGAAGTTCTTTAAGTGGACACACACGCTAGAAGAAACCAGAGACCGCCTCAAAGCCGAACAGAAAGAAGGTTTTCAGACCGAAGAGTTTATTATAGATGACGCCCCAGCTGGAGAGTGGTTAATTAATGTACAGTATCTAGGTAATGAGGGTGATTATGTATTACCTCCATTTTTAAAATACACCGTATACCGCAATTATGGGACTGCAAAGGAAACAAAAGAAGTACGTGTTATAAAACTATTTAAACAAGTAGATAAAGTTACACTAGGTAAAATAGTGATGTAAAAACCCTAAGTCATAATTTTATATGGTAAAGCCCTCTTTTGAGGGCTTTTTTTATGCTTATAAGAGCACACTTCTCAATGCTAGAAAATAAGATTTTTATAACAGCTAAGCATTTTAAAATCTAGTATCTTGTTGTTCTTAATGAAGAACAAATCTTAGGTGTCTACATATCTTGATACCTTTTACCAAACAGATTTAATGAAGACAGAAAAAACACTACCAGGTAATACAGCACTCCCGTCTACAGAAGCAGATCTTGCAAAGCTCATCGCACAAGAAGATGGAGATTTTAAATATAAAGTAGAAGATTACTTTCAGACGCCAGAGGCGTACGCTTTTAAACTCTCTCCAGATGGAAATTATCTCTCGTATATGAAGCGTCGTGAGGGTGGTAAACGTGATTTGTTTTTAAAAAATACAACCACTCAAGAGGAGCTATTGCTTGTAGAGCAGCAAGAAGATCTCATACGTAGCTACTTCTGGGCAAGCCCAGATAGAATAGTCTACTCTCAAGATAAGGGCGGTGATGAAAATTACCACCTCTTTGGCGTAAACTTAGATGGCAGTGGTAATGAGGAGCTCACCCCTTTTGATAATGTGCGTGTAGGCATACTTGCCACGCTCAAAGAAGATGAAGACCACGTTATTGTGCAGATGAATAAAGATAACCCTGCGCAAGAACAGCCTTATAAACTCAATATTAAAACGGGCGCTATAGAGAAGCTGTATACCGTAAAGGAAGGAGATAACCCTGTTGCTGGATACGATTTTGACAAAGATGGAAACCTAAGAGCCATCTCAAAAATCATAAACGGGGTCGATATGGAACTCTACTATAACATAGATGGCGAGTTTAAAAAAATAATGGAAGTTCCCTTTGGAGAGTCTTTTGGTATTATTCGGTTTGACTATGCGTCAGATAATCCAGATGCGGCATATGTAATCTCAAATCTCGAGACAGATAAGACAGAAATACAACGTTACGACTTAAAGACAAATAAGGTGCTCGAGACAATGTACAGAGATGATACGTATGATGTGAGCGGGATTACGCTTTCGCGAAAGCGCAATTACGAGATAGATTACTACTCACATAACGGTGAGAAGACGGTCATTGTACCTGTGAGTGAAACGTATAAAAAAGTACAAGCGCGGTTGCAAAAAGATTTTGGCGACAAAGATTTTTATGTTGTAGGAAGAACAGACGATGAGCATAAAATGATGGTCGTAGTAACTAGTGACCGCATTATAGGTGAGTACCATTTATATGATGTAGAAAAGGATACCGTTACCTTACTTTATAAAATACTCCCGCAACTTAAGGAGGAAGATATGGCTGCTATGGAGCCTATCACTTTTACCAGTAGAGATGGTGTGACCTTACACGGGTATCTTACCTTGCCTAATGATATTAAAGAGGGAGAAAAAGTGCCTATGATTGTAAATCCTCACGGTGGACCTCAGGGTATACGTGATAGTTGGGGTTTTAATGCAGAGGCACAACTTTTTGCTAGTCGTGGCTATGCGACCTTGCACGTAAACTTTAGAATTTCTGGAGGGTATGGTAAGGAGTTTTATACCTCTGGTTTTGGCCAGATAGGTCGCAAAGCGATGGATGATGTAGAAGATGGTGTAGATTATGTGGTAAGCCTAGGAGCAATAGATAAAGATAAAGTAGCCATTTATGGCGCAAGCCACGGTGGCTATGCCGTGCTGCGCGGTATGACTAAAACTCCAGAAAAATATGCTTGTGGTGTAGACTATGTGGGGGTGAGCAATTTGCACACTTTTATGAGTACAATACCCGCTTACTGGGAGAAGTACCGTGATATGCTACATACCATCTGGTATAACCCAAACAAGCCAGAAGAAAAGAAAATTATGGATGAGGTATCTCCTGCACTACACGTAGATAAAATTGTAAAACCGCTGTTTGTGGTACAGGGAGCAAATGATCCTAGGGTTAATATAGATGAGGCAGACCAAATAGTAGCACAACTGCGAGCCCGCGGTGTTGATGTACCTTATATGGTAAAGTATGATGAAGGCCACGGCTTTGGTAAAGAAGAAAACACCCTAGAGCTGTATAAAGCGATGATGGGCTTCTTTGCGGTGCATCTTAAATAAATAGGTTAGTAAAAGTTTAAAACCCCTAAGCATTATAGGTGCTTAGGGGTTTTTTATTGCTGCTCGCTAGGTTTTATTTTGAGCCTTCCCACTCCTGGTAAAATTGCTCCAGAAAACCTTCCATATAAGCGTGCCGTTTTTCGGCAATTTTTTTTCCGGTCTTCGTGTTCATACGGTCTTTGAGTAGGAGTAATTTTTCATAAAAATGATTGATAGTAGGAGCGGTACTCTTTTTATACTCATCTACTGTCATATCTAACTGTGGTTTGATCTCTGGATCATACAGTTTGCGGTTTTTAAAACCGCCATAATTAAAGGTGCGAGCAATGCCTATGGCACCTATGGCATCTAGCCGGTCTGCATCTTGTACAACATCTAGCTCTGGCGAGGTAAACTCTTGGGCTTTGTTTCCTCCCTTAAAAGAGATGTTTTTTATAATCTGTACCACGTGCTCTATAATGGCGCTGTCACAGTTTTGACTTATAAGAAACTCGGTTGCCATTTTTGGCGCAACGGTTTCATCTCCGTTAAAAAATTTTGAATCGGCAATATCGTGTAGCAGTGCTCCTAGTGCGACCACAACCTCATCTACAGGCTCACCCTTTGCAATGTGCATTGCGTTATTGTACACACGCTCTATATGAAACCAGTCGTGACCACCTTCGGCATTTGCAAGGGTTGCTTTTACAAAGTTGATGGTGTTGTCTATAAGGGGTTGCTGTGAGCTCATACTGTAATTTAATAATGCTATAATGATGGATTAAAGTTCGTGAGATTTATGGAGAGTAACAAGTGCGCTTTCGCGAAAGCGTATATAAAAAAAGACCGCTCTATAAAAGCGGCCTTTGTATTGTTACAAGAAGTGTTGTACTAGCTTGCGTGCTCTTCAAAAGCATCCATAAGGTTTTCTGCAATCATCTCTGCAGGTCTTCCTTCAATGTGGTGACGCTCTATCATATGTACTAACTCTCCGTCTTTAAAAAGTGCCATAGATGGGCTAGATGGAGGAAATGGTACCATATAAGAACGAGCAAGGTCTGTAGCCTCTCCATCTACTCCTGCAAATACAGTATAGATGTTGTCTGGCTTCTTACCATTAAGAACTGCGTGTACAGCCGCTGGTCTCGCGTTACGAGCAGCACAACCACAAACAGAGTTTACAACCATAAGGGTTGTACCTTCTTTTTTCATTGCAGCTTCTACGTCTTCTTTTGTATGTAATTCTGTGAAGCCATTTCTGGTAAGGTCTTCACGCATTGGTTTTACTAAATCTGGTGGATACATAATCAATTTATTTTGAATACAAATATACAAAAAGCATACCTTGATACTAAGACGGAAAAAATGGCAGATTATTACATAAACAAATCGTATTTCTATAAGGGAGGCGGCAAGTATGGCGGGATGGCGTAACAATTAAATAGTCCTCACGTCTAATGGTTAGAACCCGTAAATTTGCGGGATAAGAATAGAATGTAAGTATGATTAAATATATAGGTGCTGTAGTAGGTTACTTTTTGGGACGTGGATTTTTTGGAGCTGTTATAGGATACTTTCTAGGTAGTGCTGTAGATATGTTTATGGATCAGGGTAAAAACACGGGTCAAGGCGGTAGTACTGGCCAGCGTTTTAAAACCGTTTTTGAACAAGCCACGCAGCAAAGTGTCTCTCCTGGTGATTTTGAGCTCAACTTGCTATCACTTGCTTCTATAGTCATAAAGGCAGATGGTAAAGTAAGCCAGAATGAGTTAGACTATGCTAGACAATACTTTGTGAGAGCATATGGTAAAGAACGTGCAAATGCCACTTTTAGAACGTTTAATACTGTGATTAAAGACAGGGAGATCTCTGCCTCGCGTATATGTACTTACCTTAATGGTCGCACTCGATATGAGGTGCGATTACAGATATTACACTTCTTATTTGGTATTGCTCAGGCAGATGGTCACGTGAGCCAGCCAGAGGTAAATGTACTAGGGACTATTGCCGGCTATTTTAGAATAAACCATCAAGATTTTGAGAGCATAAAAAATATGTTTGTTAAGAAGGCAGACAGCGCTTACAAAATTTTAGAAATAGATAAATCTGCCAGTAATGATGAGGTAAAAAAAGCCTTTAGAACAATGGTAAAAAAATACCATCCAGACAAACTTATGGATATGGATGAAGCCTACCGAAAAGGCGCCGAGGAGAAATTTAGAAATGTGCAAGAGGCTTACGAGCAAATCCAGAAGGAGCGCGGTCTGTAATCTTACTATTTCTTTAAGAGTTATTTGCACTGTGACGGGTTAACTTTGTGTAAAAAGACACAATGAAAAAGCCATCTACCCTATTTTTTGATGTAAATGAAACCCTGCTAGATCTTTCTTTTTTAAAAGAAAAAATTACCACTGCACTAGATGATAGGGGAGAGCTCGTCTCGCTATGGTTCAGTACCTTATTGCATTACTCACTCGTGGCAAATACCATAGATTCTTATAAAGATTTTAGCGAGATAGGCGTAGCCGCACTACAGATGGTAGCTGCCGGCAATGATATCGCCCTTACAAAACAGGAAGCAGAGGCTGCGGTAATAAAACCCTTTAAAATGCTCCAGCCGTATAGTGAGGTAAAAGCATCGCTACTCGCATTAAGAGAGCAAGGCTACACCCTTGTAGCACTCACTAACTCTTCTCAAAAAGGCCTTGAAGAAAAACTAGAATTTGCGGGTATTGCAGCTTGTTTTGACACCTTGCTTAGTTGTGAGCCCGTTCAAAAATTTAAACCAGCTCCAGAAGTATATAACTGGGCAATGACTACTATAGGTGTGCTTCCAGAAAATGCAATGATGATTGCTGCACACGGATGGGATATTGCCGGAGCACAAAGCGTAGGTATGCAAACCACTTTTATAAATAGACCGGGTAAACAGCAATACCCACTTGTGGCAAAGGCAGACTATGTAGTAGATGATTTGAGCGAGCTAACAAGTGTAATCAAATAACACGCTATTTAAAAATGACCTTTAATGCTGCTTTGAGAAAGGGAATTTTTGGTGCACTTAGCACCACTTTAAATTCATCTGTGAGGGATGACTCTTCATCGAGAAATCTAAAAATATGACCAGCTTTTCCCTTTTTGAACATTCTGGTAAAAATGGAGGCGCCTTGCTCATTATGTTTTGCCAGCACCTCTAGTAAAACTGCATCATAAAATTGCCACCTGTTTTTAATATTGTAGGAGGTAAAAGGAGTGTCAGATTTTAAAAAATCGAGAAGGGATTTAGACTTTTTAAGCGTGTGCGTAAAGGTATATCCTGTACTTGCTTTTGTCCAGCCGCCTGCAGTACCTATATGTAGTATGTGTGCTGTGTTGTGCTGTGTAAAATCATAGCTGGTCATAGGGATGCTTCCTTGCTCACGATCTATAATCTCATAGTTGTCTACACCTAGATTTTTGAGGTATGTTTTGATTGCATTTTCATATTCAGTTTTTGGGAGGAGTTTTTCAGAAAACAGGGTGTATTCTAAAAGTGCCTCTGTAGTAGATGTAGGTAAGACGTACATAAACCTACAATTTCCCTCCTGCGCAATGCTAAAATCCATATATGTAGCCTGTTTTGGGTCAAAAACAGGTTTTTCGGTCTTTACAAACCAACCTATAAAATGTTGCTGCAATACGACTGTTTGCGTTTGGCTCTTGAGCAAGCTGGGTTTATAAATGCTATTAAGTACCGCAGGACTTTTAAAAATTCCTATATCTGTAGTTACTGTTGCTTTTCCGTCTAGTGTGGTTGTAGTGCTAACAGATGCTTCTATAAACGTGATATTGCTATGTTGCGATAATTCCGCTTTCGCGAAAGCGTACAAACCAGCACTTTCTATCTTTTTATACCTGTAAGGTGCAATATTAATAGCGCTGTGTGTGCCTTCGCCTTTTACCAAAACCTTGTCCCAAGCATAAGAAACAATCGCTTCATACATAGAAGGTTCTATCTCCCAGAAGCACCAAGTGCGGTCATTACTTTTATTAAGGTCTTGGTCTATGATGGCGATACTCTTTTTTGTAAAAAAGGGATCTCTTGCCATACGCAAGGCAGTAGTAAGTCCAGAAAGACCAGCGCCCAGAATGATATAATCGTAGTGAGTTTGCACGTGATAAAGATACGTGTAAAAGATGGAGTGCTGTATCTTTGTAAAGTGACAAAAACGAGTATTCATAACAACACATTTACACTCTTACCTACGGGCACAATGTTCTGGGAGGAGCAAGAGATTCTTTTTATTGCAGATGTACACTTAGGCAAGGTGGCTCATTTTAGAAAACACGGTAGCGCGGTACCACAAGAGGCAATACTCAAGAATTTTGAATTACTAGACGAGGCTATTTCTTGTTGTGACCCTAAGGAGGTTTGTTTTTTGGGAGATCTTTTCCACTCGGCAATAAATATAGAATGGCTTTATTTTGAAAAATGGGTCAATGCTCAAACGGCTCAGATTACGCTCGTTACCGGTAATCACGACATCATAAATCCTGAGCGCTTTAAGCAATTGGGTATAAAAATGTTTGATGAGCGAGTGATTGATACCTTTTTGCTCACGCACATCCCTGAGGAGCGCGATGGGTATTACAACTTTTGTGGTCACATACACCCCGGAGTACGGCTAAAGGGGCTAGGGAGACAAGTAATGAAGTTGCCCTGTTTTTTTAAAAAAGAGAACCAGCTTATATTGCCTGCTTTTGGAGAGTTTACAGGTAACTATATACTTGAACCAGAAGAAGGTGATGAGGTTTATGTGGTGACACCAGATGAGGTGATCCTTGTTGAGTAGATTTGTGATTATGTTAATACAGCAAGTCTTCTCCCGGCTGTAACTTTACTTAAATTAATTGGCTATGAAGAAAATATACGCAATTGTAAATGCACTATCTGTATTACTCGTTCTTACAGTAAACGGACTCTCACAATCTCAACGCTGGAATGATACCACCATAGGTGAATTATCTGACAGCTATGAAAATTTATTTACACCTGCAGGATATGCATTTTCTATCTGGGGAGTAATTTTCTTAATGCTCATAGCTTATAGTGTTTTTCAAATACGCCGAGCTTTCTTTAGCAAGAAAGAATCATCGTTTATTATACAGACCGGCTGGTGGTTTGCCATTGCAAATTTTCTTAACGCAGC
>JAHDEV010000049.1 GCA_020628615.1 Dokdonia sp. | reverse complement strand
CAAAATTACCTTTATGAACCGCTTGACCTAGAAGGTTAAATATAGTTACAGAGGTAGCTTCTGCCCCTTGTAGACTTATATTTAATTCTCCACGAGTAACTGGGTTAGGGAAGATTGAGAAGTCTCCTTTTCCAAAATCTGTAAATGCCGTATCACCTTCTGTATCTCCACCAAAGGCTGCACTACTTGATACATTTACAATGTAGTCTTCTACCTCTCCATAGTTAAAGCTTCCACAAGCAGCTGGCACAGCGTTATATCTCATAACCACTCTCATACGAGTCGCTCCTTGAGCCGCTCCAGAAGGTACTGTGATTGTACCACTTACCGGTGTTGCCTGCGTTGCAGAAATGGTAAGCGCCGTCTCTCCAGCGTCTGTAAAGTCACCATCGCGGTTCCAGTCTACAAAAACAGCATAACCTTCACTATAAGTGCTTCCTGGCCACTCTGGTGTAATAGTGATTGTAGTACTACCACTTAAGGCTGTTGAGATATTTGTAAAGTCTTGGTATCCGGCAGCATTTCTACCAGAGGCATTATCTATACTTCCTATCTGCACACGTGCGATATATTCTTCTGTACTATTATCACCATTTGCTGCACAATATCCTGTAGGTGGAGTTGTAGTGTCATCACCTCCGCCTCCAGCAGTAAGAGCAACATTATCTATTGCAACATCAGATTGCCACGTACTACCCGTAATACGGTTAAAACGCAACTGAACTGTACCTCCAGTATATGTATCTAAGCTCACGGTAACTGCATTCCACTGGTTGCCTTGGTTTCCTGTCTGGTTCCATAGGCTTGTCCAGGTAGTACCGCCATCTGCACTCGCTTCTAGATCTACTTGACCTCCATCTGTCGAGCCATACATATGATAATCAAATGTAAAGTTTGCCTCTGTCTCTGTAGATAGATCAAAACAAGGAGAGTTTAATATCGCTCTCTTGTTTGGGTATCCTGTACCGTTACCAGATGCTTCTACAAACATATAGAAAGATCCTTGTGATCCAGAAGATGGTCCTGTACCACTAGAAGGTGTTCCAGATGCATCACGTGTCCAGTTTATATCATCACTACTATCTTGAGTCCATTGACCAAGTCCAGCTTCAAAACTTTCACTATATCCTGCTCCAGCGGTTGCTGTACAACCCGATGGGACTGTAGTAGTCTCTGTAGTGGCTGTTGCCGTATTACTAGCTCCAGAGACATTACCTGCCTCGTCTTTTGCTCTTACAGTAAACTGGTATGTAGTTCCCTCTGCAAGACCAGTAACATTTGCAGTAGTCACTGTAACTTCTCCTAGGTTATTAGACCCTTGGTATACATCATAAGCAACAACACCTATATTATCTGTAGAAGCGTTCCAAGATAATGCAACACTAGAGGTTGTTACATCTGTAACAACAAGACTTGTAGGAGCTGTAGGAGCTTGCGTATCTGCCGGAGCAGTACCTTCTATAGCAAATCCATCTATAGCAATATCACCTTGCCAAGAGGCAGATGTAGTGGCTCTAAATCTTAATTGTGTAGAGGCATCATATGCCGCAAGGCTTACTATTGCATCTTGCCAGGCTGCCCCTTGATCTCCACTTTGAGACCATAGCTCTGTCCACGTTTGTGAGCTATCATCTCTAGCTTCTAGTCTCACGGTACCTACAGAGTTACCTGTCATCTGGTAACTAAAAGTAGCCTGTGCAGCATTTACCCCTGCAAGGTCAAAACAAGGTGAATTTATTGTAGTAGTCTTACTCCCAAAGTTAGGGCTAGATGCTTCTACATAAATATAGTATGACCCTTCATTTGCACCAGAAGGTCCTGTACTGTTAGAAGGTGTTCCACCTGTACGAACTGTCCAGTCAAAATCATCTGATGTATCTTGAGACCAAGCTCCTAAAGTATTTTCAAACCCTTCAGAATATGGGAAAGAACTCACAGTAGCGTTACAAGATGCTGGTGGTGGTGGTCCAGAACAACCACTCGTAAATGAAGCGACTTGATCTGTATTTGTATTTGTACCACCGTTACTATTTTCTACAGCATCTACACCTACACCTCTTCTAGCAAAAGCATCCCATATTAAACAGTTGTACTGCCCTCCATAAAGATCTTGATCTGCTTGTAATATTCCATCACGTCCAGAAACATAACCAGGGTTATTTGCCGTATTCTTTAGACCCTCAATAACAAGAGCCATTGCGATATTGTTACCACCTGTACCATTATACTGGTCATTATCATACCCCTCTAGATCTATAAGATCCCAAGTCATATCCCATAGTATCGTTGCAAAACCATACCCTACACCGTGAGGTACTACAAGGCTACTTACGTCATTATATGTAGTTCCATTTACAGCAAGATCTGTAGCATATCTCGTAGGTCTAATTCCTGCACCTGTAGTAGGTTGTCCTATCGCATATGTACCTACTCCTCTAGCAGTATCTCTAGTATCTCCTGGGCGTATAGTCATCACTAGACCTAACCAGTCTGACCATCCTTCACCCATTTGTTCTGAACCTCCTAATGCGTTTGTGCTAGGACCTCCTACAAGACGTGTAGAAATACCATGACCATATTCATGTGCAATAATTACATTGTCAAAGTCACCATCACGAGTAGGATTTGTAAATAAAAACATTTGCATTCTCGGGTTACTACCATCTGGTGGTGTTGCAAAGTTTGCGTTATTTGTACCACTACCGTCTTGAGCATCTGCGTTTACAGAATCGCTTCCTATACCACCTTTACCGTAGTTATTTTCTTGAAAGTTACCTGCCGCCTCTGTAAAACCATACTGGTACCACACATCGTGCATAATATTATTCCAGTAAAAAAGGTTTGTAGTTGCTGCTGGTAAAAACGTTGAAGGATTATTATTAAGGTTAAGTGCAAAGTCAAAATTAAGAGCACTACCACCATTAGGACTTGTTCCAGAACCATTGTTACCATTTGTATCATCTTGAGCTAGAACGTTATTTCCTCTTGTAGTAGTAAACTCGGCTCCTGCAGATCCATTTGTATCGTGCCACCCGTATGGTGAAGCATTTGCAACTGCAGGGTCTGTTACAATCGCGCGGTTACCGTGACTAGGGCTTTCTATACCTAGTGGATATACATTATAAGAGCCTCCACCTACTACAGCTGCTACAGTAGTAGCTTTTACTGGACCGTAAACTACATCTTCTTTTACGCTAGGAGTATTATGATTATGCTCGCTGTGATTTGGATCTTCCCAAGAGCAAGAAACTACCCAATCTTCGGTTTTTAATATCTCACCAGTAGCAGCATCTACATTTACATTCCACCAGTGCTGGGCATCTAGTTGATAAATAGACACATTCCAAGTAAGATGTAAACTGTTTCCTACGGCAAGGTATCTTTTTTCAACCTTAATAGGTTCTATACTTATACCTGAGTTTGCATACTCAAAAGTATTGCCGCTAGATTTTGTTACAGAAAGATTGCGAGGTGCTTGCATCTTATGATGCTGTACGACTTTTTGTATCGCATTTTCTGGAGACAAGCTAGCAACGGCTCCAGCACTCTTTGTGGCTACATCTTTAATAAACTGGTTAATCTCATAAGTAACCTGTCCATTTTTTACGGTAAGTTTATATGTTCCGTTCTGGATAGGGATTCCTTGATACTGCTGTTGCACATAGACGTGCTGTATTTCGGGGTTGAGTGATGGGACAATATCTGTAACTGTCCATTGTGCAACGTCTGTGGTTTTTAAGCCTACTTCTTCTGCGTTTCCGCTCAAATATTTCTGGACAATGCCATCTACACTTTGAGCAATTGCTGTCGATCCTGCTAGAAGTACCAGTAGGACAAAAGAGTACAATTTCTTCATAATTTGATTATTAGATTAATGTTGGAGAATTTTAATTAAAAATGGATTGTTTGTAATTTTTTAATTAAAAAATGGTATTTGAGTCGTAAATAACGCTAATTCTTTGATTAAATCGTAATCTTTTCGATGAACTACACAATTTTTTTTAACAAAACATTAATAAATACCTAATGTTTACAGAAGTACCCCATATGCTAAACAAGAATTGCAATTCCTTAATTAATTAGAATAAAAATAGATCAGGCTACAGCATTGTTATAGTTTACCATCTGGTATATAAAAAACGTATTTTTGAGTAATGCAATCTCAAGAACTTCTTTCTGTAAAACAGCTTCATATATCTTTCCGGCAGCAAGGTGATGTAAATGACGTGATACACGGTATCTCTTTTGATTTATACCGTAATGAGATACTTGCTATTGTAGGAGAATCTGGTTCTGGAAAAAGTGTATCATCGCTCGCGGTGCTGGGTTTACTTCCTAAAAAAAACACACTTATAGAAGGTGATATCATTTTTGATGATGAGTCCCTAGTTCATCTGTCTGAAAAAAAATTTCAAACCATAAGAGGTAATGAGATTTCTATGATTTTTCAAGAGCCTATGAGCAGTCTTAATCCTTCTATGCGATGTGGAGAACAAGTAGCGGAGATTTTGAGAAGGCATACTACGCTTTCGCGAAAGCGTATAAAAAACGAAGTACTAGCACTATTTGAAAAAGTAAAGCTTCCCTCAGTAGCAAAAATTTATGACGCTTACCCACACGAGATCTCTGGTGGACAAAAACAGCGAGTAATGATTGCAATGGCTATTGCTTGTAAACCCAAAATTCTCATTGCAGATGAACCTACAACAGCTCTTGATGTGACGGTTCAAAAAGAAATTATCTTGCTTCTTAAAGAGCTACAACAAGAAACCGAGATGAGTGTGATTTTTATATCTCACGACTTATCGCTGGTAAGTGATATTGCAGATCGCGTTCTTGTAATGTATAAAGGTAATATTGTAGAAACTGCAGAAGCTGAACAACTCTTTAAGTCACCTCAACACGAATACACAAAAGCACTACTAAGTGCAAGACCGTCGCTAGATGAGCGACTCAAAAAGCTCCCTACTATACAAGATTACCTAGACAACACAACAGCTTCTGAGGCGCAGTCTAAAACTGAGCGCGCTGCACATCTTAAAAAACTATACGACCAACCAGCATTACTAGAGGTTCATAATGTTGAAAAAACATACTTTTCTAACAGTGGCATTTTTAGCAAAGACAAAGGTTTTAAAGCGGTAGATGATGTTTCTTTTAAAATCTATGAGGGAGAAACGCTAGGTCTGGTAGGTGAGTCTGGATGTGGTAAGTCTACGCTAGGGAATGCCATATTACAGCTAGATCGAGCAACTGCCGGACAAATATTATATAAAGGGACAGATATTACACGTTTAAGAGGCAAAGCGCTACGTAGCTTACGTAAAGAGGTGCAAATCATTTTTCAAGATCCGTTTGCTTCTCTAAATCCTAGGCTAACCGTGGGCCAGGCTATAATTGAACCTATGGAAGTGCACAAACTATATGATTCTACAAGCGAGCGTAAAGAGCGTGTATTGCAATTGCTAGAGCGTGTAGGTCTGGAGAAAGAACATTATAATCGATACCCGCACGAGTTTTCTGGAGGGCAGCGCCAGCGCATAGGTATTGCACGCACTATTGCCGTAAATCCAAAACTTATTGTATGCGATGAGTCTGTAAGCGCCCTTGACATCTCTGTACAAGCACAAGTGCTTAATTTACTTAATGAGCTTAAAAAAGATTTTGGCTTTACGTACATCTTTATATCTCACGACCTGGCCGTAGTAAAATATATGTCTGACCAACTTGTGGTTATGAATAAAGGTAAGATAGAAGAAATGGGGGACGCAGATGCTATTTATGAACAACCTCAACAAGCGTATACTAAACGACTTATAGGAGCTATACCTAAAGGCATCTAGTCACTATAGTTATATCATAAAAACCTTTCTTGCTAGTTTTATACAGTTTGATGTAAAGTAGAAAGTATTTTGAACTCCAGTTGCGAGTTGTCTGGCTGAGTTAGTAATTTTTTTCATTCTTGCGTCAAATAGGGATTAAAACAAAATCCGCAGGGCTCCCCCCGCGGATTTCTAACAAATCATAACTCAAAACACTCTTATACGTTTAAGCTATACTATATGATGAAGTGAAATGTAGATTATCGAACTTACCTTGCACTTCATCGGAATCAATTACTTGATTTGGGAATGTAAATGTAAGATAATATTATAAATAGACAACGACCAAAAGTATAGAAATAGCCGCCAAATGTTAATATTTTGTGTATTTCATCGAATAATTAAGTTTTTAGTCGATATTTTATCTCAATCTTTAAAATTAATGCAGGTACGTTTTCATAAAAAAACCACTCTAAGAGTGGTTAAATATTTGTGAGATTCTTCCGTTTTTCCGTTTTCCTTTCTTTCTAGGGTGGATAACTTCTTCTACTTCGTAATAACTACGCCCATAATTAGACCTTTTATCTTCTCCAAGTCTTTTTACGACTTGGTTTGTCATACGTATTACAAATTCTTCTTCTTTATTTGGGTAAGAGATATCATTACCAGCACTGTCTATTTTCTTTTTACGAGAGCTATGATTAAGTTTTCTAGCTTTATAATCTTCTGTCTCATAGAGCTCGTTATAGCAATGTATGAGCTCGTGAGCGAGTACTGCCATAGGAGAGTTATAACCTTTGTTTTTTGAAAACCATCGCTTGCGATGATTTTTTCTAAAGACAATTCCGTGCGTGTCATAAAACCCCACCGTATTTGTAGACGGCCTGTAATAGTTCTTGCGCTCTGAGTACACGATATTAATGCCATTTACCACATCTGCTACTAATACATCTATGATATCTAGCGTTTTCTTTTCTCCCTCGTCTATATAGGTAATGGTAAGCGCATTAGTCTTATATAAATAGTCTAGCGCCTTAAATGTATTACTTAAAAAACGATCACCTAGTTGCTCATAGTCTCTCCCGTCTACATATGTATAAACGTGTGGTGTATTATGTAAATCATAAATAATCATACCTTAGAATTGCATCTCTGGTATATCTCCCTCTACAAGTAATGTGCCCTCTGTGGCCGCCTGTATTTCTTCTACAGTTACTCCAGGCGCACGCTCTAATAATTTAAACCCATCTGGTGTCACCTCTAGTACCGCAAGGTTACTTACTATCTTCTTTACACAACCTACGCCCGTGAGTGGCAAGCTACATTTTTTAAGAAGTTTAGAAGCCCCTGCTCTGTTGGTATGCATCATTGCCACGATAATATTTTCTGCACTTGCTACAAGATCCATAGCACCTCCCATACCCTTTACCATTTTACCTGGTATCTTCCAGTTTGCTATGTCACCATTTTCGGCAACTTCCATTGCTCCTAGTATGGTTAAATCTACGTGCTTACCACGTATCATACTAAAACTGGTAGCACTGTCAAAAAAGCTAGCGCCAGGCAGTGTTGTGATGGTTTGTTTTCCGGCATTTATAATATCTGCATCCTCTTCTCCATCATAAGGAAAAGGCCCCATACCTAACACTCCGTTCTCACTTTGAAACTCTACTTCTATATCATCACGTACATAGTTTGCAACTAGTGTAGGTATACCTATACCTAGGTTTACGTAGTATCCATTTTGCACCTCTTTTGCGATGCGCTGTGCGATTTGATTTTTATCTAATGCCATAATTAATCTCTTGTTCTTACCGTGCGTTGCTCTATTCTCTTCTCGTACCTCTCTCCTTTAAAAATGCGTTGTACAAAAATACCTGGTATGTGTATCTGGTTAGGATCTAGCTCACCTACCGGTACAAGTTCTTCAACTTCGGCCACAGTGATGGTTGCTGCTCCACACATATTAGGATTAAAATTACGTGCCGTTCCTTTAAAAATAAGATTACCTGCTGCATCACCTTTCCAAGCTTTTACAAAAGCAAAGTCTGCCTTAAATGCGTGCTCTAGCACATACATCTTCCCATCAAACTCTCTTGTCTCTTTACCCTCTGCTACTTCTGTACCGTAACCCGCTGGTGTATATATTGCTGGGAAGCCTGCTTGAGCAGCTCTACAGCGCTCTGCAAGTGTACCTTGAGGTATTAACTCTACATCAAGCTCACCGCTAAGCATCTGGCGTTCAAACTCGGCATTTTCACCCACGTAGCTAGAAATCATTTTTTTAACCTGTTTCTTTTGCAATAACAATCCTAGGCCAAAATCATCTACTCCCGCATTATTAGATATACAAGTGAGATTATCTACATTAAGTTCTACTAGCTTTGCAATAGCGTTTTCTGGAATACCACTCAGGCCAAACCCTCCTAGCATCATCGTCATACCGCTGGTTACACCTTCAAGAGCCGCATCTACTCCGGCAACTTTTTTTGTTATCATATTCTTGGTTTTGAATGATTAAAAATACGGATTTTGTAATTGATTACGCTTTCGCGAAAGCGTACTTATCATATTGATAGGCATAAAAAAAGAGTGTGATAGACTACCACACTCTTTTGAAACTTTATTGATACTACGTTTATTAAAAATCTAGCTCATCTGGAAGCTCATCGTTTACGCCTTCACTTTTATAATTATCACAATCTATGGTAATCGAAAGATCTTTAGGCTTATCAAACTCACTTTTTGAGATTTTTAAATCTTCATTCTCATAAACTCCCTTCATATACATACCCCATATAGGTAGTGCCATTGTAGCTCCCTGACCATAGTTAAGACCTGGAAAGTGTACAGCACGATCATCTCCTCCTACCCATACTCCGGTAACCAGGTTTGGGACAATACCCATAAACCATCCATCACTTTGGTTTTGAGTGGTACCCGTTTTACCAGCAATTGCGTTTGTAAATCCATAAGGATACCCTGTTACTGCTTTTCTATATACAGGGTCTTTGCCTCTCCAAGTATGGCGCAATCTTGATCCAGAACCAGATCGGGTTACTCCCTCCATCATCTGTAAAGTTACATAGGCAGACTCTGCACTTAGTACATCACGTGTTTCTGGCACGTGCTGGTAAAGAATAGTCCCATTTTTATCTTGTATAGTACTTACTATTTGTGGTTTTACATATACCCCTTGATTTGCAAAAGCCCCGTATGCAGACACCATCTCATAAAGACTTAAATCTGCAGTTCCTAAAGCAATAGATGGTACCGCAGGAATGTTACTAGTGTCTACCCCTAGCTTGCTTACTAAGTCAATTACTGGCTGCGGCCCTACTTTATCCATCAATCTAGCAGATACTGTGTTTACAGATTGAGCAAGTGCTTTTTTCATTGTGATCATTCCACCCATCTCGCCTCCAGAGTTTTCTGGACACCAGTCTTTAGTATTGCCGTGACTTCCTGCCGCAATACAATAAATAGTATTAGGCAAGGTATCACAAGGAGAGATTTTGAGTTGGTCTACCGCTGTGGCATATAAAAATGGCTTAAAGGTAGATCCTACTTGTCTCTTTCCTAACTGTACGTGATCGTACTGAAAGTGTGTCATATTATTACCTCCTACCCAAGCACGTACTTCACCGGTTTGTGGCACCATAGACATCATACCGGTACGTAAAAACTTTTTGTAATAACGTATAGAGTCACGAGGAGTCATTACTGTATCAATCTCACCTCCCCAAGAGAAGATGGTCATATCTGTCTTTATATCAAAAGACTTTCTTATTACATCTTCAGACTTTCCTTGCGCTTTCATTTTACGCCATCTAGAAGAACTTTTTATCGCGTTGTTAAAAATTCTGTCTACATCCTCTTCTTCTATATCTCTAAAAGGAGCCGTTTTATTTTTTTCGTTTTGTCTATCAAACTCTTTTTGCAATCTAGGCATATGGGCTGCCACAGCATCCTCTGCTATTTTTTGCATACGTGAGTCTATCGTAGTGGTGATAGTTAGACCATCTCTATAAATATTGTAGTACGTAAGATTACCTTCTAGGTCCTCACCCTTTGGGTTTTCTTTTATCCAAGAGGCCATAAACTTCTTTAGGTTTTCTCTAAAGTAAGTTGCAATCCCATCTGCGTGACCTTCTGGTGTAAATTTTACCTCCATAGGTAGGGCTTGCAGAGAGTCCTTTTCGGCAGTGGTGATCATACCGTTTTTCTCCATCTGCTTAAACACCTGATTACGTCTTCCTAGCGATTTTTCTCTAGAGATTTTACGATAAGGATTGTACTGACGAGGATTTTTAAGCATTGCAACGATTACTGCACTCTCGTGTAACTCGAGGTCTTCTACATCTTTATTAAAGTAAATACGTGCAGCAGAACTTACCCCTATAGCATTAAACAAGAAGTCTTGTTTATTAAGATACATTGCAATAATTTCTTGTTTTGTATACTGCCTCTCAAGACGAGTTGCGATAACGTACTCCTTGATTTTTTGAGCATAACGCTTCCATCCTCTAGCCGCTTGACCTGTAAATAGAAGCTTTGCAAGCTGCTGTGTGACAGTACTTGCCCCACCCTTTTGACCTAAATAAGCAAAGGCTCTTGTAGTCCCTCTAAAGTCTATCCCAGAGTGGTCATAATAACGCTCATCTTCTGTAGCAACGAGTGCATCTACTAGGTTTTGTGGTAATTGCTCATACTTTACAGGAGTTCTATTTTCGTTATAATAGGTTCCTAACTGTTTTCCATCTACAGAGATGATTTTTGTGGCAAGATTGCTCTCTGGGTTTTCTAACTCTTCAAAGGTAGGTAGCTCTCCAAAGGCGTTCCAGCTAGCAAGTAAAAACACTAGTATCACCAGTGCTATTCCTCCTACAAATAGTCTCCAGAACCAAGAAATGTATTTACTGTAATCTCCACTACTCTCGGCAGTTTTTTTAGGAGCTTTTTTTGTTGCCATAGTTATTTACTCTTGTTTTTCTATGCGTAAGCCTACTTCGGTAAGTCCTTCAAGATTTGCATCTCCATCTATATTACCGTTTTTTCTCACTGCGTGTTTTATGGTAAAGGTGTAGGTTCCGCTTTCGCGAAAGCGTACTCCTTCTCTATATATTAATTTACTTTCTTTTATATCTCCAAAACCGTCTCCCATCCAGGTACCATCTGGGTTTGCCATCTCGTACTCTAGTGTATCTGTAATGGTTCTCCCACGCGGAAACTGCATTTCTGTTATTAAAAACAGGTTGCTGTACGGGTATTCATTATTGTTGCGCACAGTGATAAACGTGTCATATACCTGCATACTATCTAGCTCTGTAACTTCTAGCACGACGGGCTCGTCTATCTTCCAAGCGTCACCTAGAGAAATATAACTATGATACTCCTGCTTTGAATCGCAAGAGGCACAAAGTATGATGAGTATACCTAGTAATACGTTACGCATTAGGTTTTGGTTTATTAGGACGCTTTTTATTTCTGTTATTTGGTTTTGCACCACCTTGTTTCTGTCCTTCTTTTTGAGGTTTTTGTGTGGTTTTACCCTTCTGGCCGCCTTGCTTAGGTTTTTTTGGACCTTTAGGCTGTGAGCGCTTTGCTTGTGGTTTATTATCACTATTGCTACGCTTTTTCTTACGATTGTTGCGACGCTTGTTTGTAGTTTTTGGCTTATCAAAACGGGTGAGACTGTCTTGCCCTACCACGTTACCAAAGTCTACAGTAGTTTCTACGATGAGCTCTGATGCAAATTCTTCTAGACTTGCAACAGGTTCTTTTTTTCTATTTGCAGTGATAATCTCATTTGCGTGCTCTGTAGTGAGCTCGTGCCAGTTCATCCACTCACCCTCATAAGCATACCATAGTCTACCCTGAAAGATGTCTATCTTCTGGCATACTGCCGTGCCCTTCTTTGTATAAAGTTTTGTTTCTGTTTTTGGAAAACTCTTTAGGGCATCCATATAAGCATCAAGCTCATAATTAAGACAACACTTTAATTTACCACATTGCCCTGCAAGTTTTTGAGGGTTAAGTGATAGTTGCTGGTATCTCGCTGCACTAGTTGTTACAGATCTAAAATCTGTTAACCACGTAGAGCAGCATAACTCACGACCACAAGACCCTATACCTCCCAGACGAGCTGCCTCCTGGCGTAACCCTATCTGACGCATCTCTATACGAGTACGGAACTCTTGTGCAAATTCTTTTATGAGCTGTCTAAAGTCTACACGATCTTCTGCCGTGTAGTAAAAAGTAGCCTTTGAGGCATCTCCTTGAAACTCTATGTCTGAGATTTTCATCTGCAGTTGTAGGCGTATTGCGATTTGTCTCGCGCGTACCTTCATAGGTTCTTCCTTCTCACGAGCAGTGGTCCAGATATCTATATCACGTTGTGATGCTTTACGGTAAATTTTAAGAGTGTCTGGCGTATCTTGTTTTATTTTCTTGCGTTTCATTTGCACGCGCACAAGCTCTCCTGTGAGGGTTACCATCCCTATATCGTGACCAGACTCTGCCTGTGTCGCTACAATATCACCTATACTCAGGGTGATTTTATCATCATTTTTATAGTAGTTCTTACGTCCGTTTTTAAACCGTACTTCTACATAGTTAAAAGCTTCTTGTCCTTCTGGAAGAGACATATTAGAAAGCCAGTCAAACACCGTAAGTTTATTACATCCATCTGTCCCGCAGGTTCCGTTGTTTTTACAACCTTTAGGAGATCCGTCTGCACCTGTGCCACAATTGCCACACGCCATATTATTTTATATTTAGAAGGTTTATCACTCTATATCAATCACTGCGACTGCAACAGTAGTGTAAACACGTTATTTTTTTGTTCAAAACTGAACTATGGATAAAGATAGGTAATCTCAAGCGCCTTTGCCAAACAGAAAATTGTAAGTTCTACTTCTACAGTCTTACTTCTTAAAAGCTAGCTTCTCAGATCTTCCTTTCTTAAATATCTTGTTACTATTTCCTTTACCAGAACGTAATTTCTTTTGCTCTTCGTATGGTAGTGCGTTTATCTCTGCACACTCTGTAGAGCAGCAGTTTTGGTTTGCTTTTGCACACTCTTCACATTGTATAAATAGAAGGTGGCAAGCCTCATTTGCACAGTTTACGTGCTCATCACAAGGGTTTCCGCACTGGTGACAGTTAGAAATCACATCGTCAGAGATGCGTTCCCCACGACGGTGGTCAAAAACAAAGTTTTTACCCTTAAATTTATTATCAAGCTTCTCTGCTTCTACCTGGCGAGCATATTCTATAATACCACCCTCAAGCTGAAACACATTTTTAAACCCTTTATGTTTAAAATAAGCACTAGCCTTCTCGCATCGTATCCCACCAGTACAATACATTACTAGTTTTTTATCTTCTTTGTGATCTTTAAGATCTTCTTCTATAATATCAAGACTATCTCTAAAGGTATCTACATCTGGAGTGACTGCATTTTTAAAGTGCCCTATCTCACTCTCATAGTGGTTGCGCATATCAACAAGCACCGTATTCTCATCTTCTATGAGTTTATTAAAGGTAGATGCATTTACGTGCACACCCTTATTAGTGACATCAAAAGTCTCATCTTCTAGTCCATCTGCCACAATCTTGTGACGCACCTTTACCTTTAGCTTTAAAAAAGATTTATTATCCTGCTCTCTAGCGATATTAAGGCGTACATTTTCTAAGAAGTCTATACCATCTAGGTGTTCCTTAAACTCTGTAAATCGCTTTGCCGGCACAGACATCTGGGCATTAATCCCTTCGTGAGCAACGTATATTCTACCTAAAGCCTCCATCGCATCCCAAGCAATGAAAAGGTGATTTCTAAATAGTTCTGGATTACCAATTTTATGGTACTTGTAAAAGGAGAGTGTAAGACGTTCTTCTCCAGCTTGTTCTATAAGCTGGGCTCTCTCTTTTGCGCTTAGTTTATTGTACAGGTGCATACTATACTTTGTTTAAGTTAAAAGAAAAATAATTGGGGCAAAGGTACATTTTCTAATGTCAAGGCACAAAAAATGCCTTTACATCGATATAAAGGCATTTTTTGTGAATCGTGGCTAATTCAGATTTTTACTTATTAATTATTCTCATAAGTACTTTTTTATATCACTATGTCGCTTTGGGCCTTCCTCTTCATACGTGCGTGCATCATTTTAAAAACGGACGGATGTTAAGGGAATTATTGGTTTATTAAAGGTTAATAATTCAACTTACAATACTACTTCATAGTAAAGACGTAAGAATTCCAAATGGTTGCGTTGTGACATAAATTTTATCACAGTTGTCTGGTAATAAACTCCTTAATTAGCCCTTCAAAATAATTATTGCTTCTAAAATAGCAGTCTCACCGCGCCATTAGGAATAATTCCTGTATAAATTAGTAAAGATTCCAAATTTTAGTATCTTCGCCAAATCAATTTAATATTGGGCGCTATAATTCTGAGTATTTAGACACTTAGAAATGATGTTAAAAAGTATTACGCTTTCGCGAAAGCGGACCTTGCTTATGCCTCTATTAAAAGTTATTTTTACAAGACAAAAAAGAAGATATGAGCAGCGAAAAAGATGCAAAATTAAAAGCCTTAAAGCTTACCCTTGATAAACTAGACAAAACGTATGGTAAGGGTGCCGTAATGAAAATGGGCGACCAAGCCATAGTAGATGTAGAGTCTATACCTACTGGATCTTTAGGTCTTGATGTAGCACTTGGTGTAGGAGGGTATCCTCGCGGTCGTGTTATAGAAATTTATGGACCAGAATCTTCTGGTAAAACCACCTTAACACTACACGCTATAGCAGAGGCACAAAAAGCTGGAGGTATTGCAGCATTTATTGATGCAGAGCACGCTTTTGATCGTTTTTATGCAGAAAAGCTCAATGTAGATATAGATAACCTTATTATATCGCAACCAGATAATGGAGAGCAAGCTCTTGAGATAGCAGATAACTTGATACGCTCAGGCGCTATTGATATCGTAGTAATTGACTCTGTAGCCGCACTTACACCTAAAAGTGAGATAGAAGGCGAGATGGGAGACTCAAAAATGGGACTTCACGCTCGTTTAATGTCTCAAGCGCTTCGTAAACTTACTGGGTCTATAAGCAAGACTAACTGTACAGTGATCTTCATTAACCAACTCCGTGAGAAGATTGGAGTAATGTTTGGAAACCCAGAGACTACAACAGGTGGTAATGCTCTTAAGTTTTATGCTTCTGTACGTTTAGACATACGTCGTTCTACGCAAATAAAGGATAGTAATGCAAATGTAATGGGTAATAAAACCCGTGTTAAGATTGTTAAAAATAAAGTAGCACCACCTTTCCGTATGGCAGAGTTTGACATTATGTATGGAGAAGGAGTTTCAAAAGTAGGAGAGATTATAGATATAGGTGTTAACTATGAGATTATCAAAAAAGCCGGTTCTTGGTTTAGCTATCAAGATACTAAGCTAGGGCAAGGTAGAGATGCTGTAAAAGCATTACTACTAGATAATCCAGACCTTATGGAAGAATTAGAAACAAAAATACACGCTGCCATAAAAGTGAGCAACGAGTAATTTTTATCACATAATGTATTTAAAAACCTCCTACTCAGGAGGTTTTTTTTGTTACTACGCAACCTTTGTACATTTTTTGCATCTATAGATTGCAAACTAGAATAAAAAACCCCTGTTATACGAAGAAACGTGATTGTACGATATCACAAAGTGGAAGAAAGAACCCTTTAAAAAGATATCTGTTCTTATATTTAATGAGAACATAAACAAAACCAACAACAGTTGAGTCAAGACCAACTCATAAAAAACTGTAAGAAGAAGCAACCTAAGGCACAATCTGATTTATACAAGCGCTATGCGAGTGTACTTTTTTCTGTTTGTCTCAAGTATGCTCCTAATTACGCCGAAGCGGAAGATATTCTGCAAGATGCGTTTATAACAATATTTGACAAGATTACCCAGTATAAAAATAAAGGTTCTTTTGAAGGTTGGTTAAAGAGAATCGCGATTAATACTGCGTTACAACGGTATCGTAAACCAGGAGTTTATAGCCTTGTAAATGAAGAAAACTTAAGAGAAGTAGAAGTCGAGGTAGAAGAAGATGCTATCCCGCTAGATTACTTACTTAGTATTATACAAGAGTTGCCAGATCGTTATAGAATGGTTTTTAACCTTTATGTAATGGATGGCTACTCGCATAGAGAAATATCAGAAATGCTTACTATTTCTCAAGGCACCTCAAAGTCAAACCTTGCGCGTGCTAGAATGATATTAAAAGAAAAAATTGAGACGAGTCAGCATAGCTTGCAGAGCAAATCTCACCTATAATAATGAAGGAGAAGAAGAACATAGACAGACTTTTTCAAGAAAAGTTTAAAAACTTTGAAGCACACCCTAGTGATCGTGTATGGGCAGGTATTGCCCAAAATCAAAAGAAGGATAATCGTACCATCATACCACTATGGTGGAAGGTAGGTGGTATTGCCGCAGGACTTTTGTTGCTTTTTGGACTAGGTACCTTGTTTATTCCTTCTAGTACTAACGGGATAACACCTATTGTACATCAAGATACCATCACAAAAGAGGCTGGCACAAATCAATCTGTAGTTAAAGCCTCTTCAGATAGTAAAGAACAACAAGTATCAGATCAAACCACTATTGTAAGTAATAATCTGCCTGTAGATGAGATTAACTCGTCTATTACAGATCTTCAAGAGAAGGACAACTTAACATATGTTACTAAAACTCGTAACTCGGGAGAGAGTAAGACAACGGCAAAAAATTTTAAAACTAATAGACAGTTGCAAAAAACAAATAAGTCACAAGGACTTATTGCATATAGTGATATAAATAATGCAACTAGATCATCTAGAGAAGAGCAGACACCTATCACAAATCAAGCAACAAAGGACCAAATAGCGACAATAGCAAAAGAAGATAACGCTACTACTGTCGCAGCAAATGAGGCATTTGCCAAAAAAGAGAAAGATCTCGTAGAAGAAGCAAAGC
The DNA here is from genome assembly GCA_020628615.1 of Dokdonia sp. Lineage (GTDB taxonomy): Bacteria > Bacteroidota > Bacteroidia > Flavobacteriales > Flavobacteriaceae > Dokdonia. The sequence goes on along the minus strand of JAHDEV010000049.1, from coordinate 816 downwards.
AAATTGAACTTAATAAAGAAGAAAACACAGTTGCGCTAGAAGAAGAAATCAAAAATAGCTCTAGATGGGATGTAGGCGCTGTAGCAGCACCTGTATATTACGGAGATTTTGGAGGGTCTGGGCTCGATAAGCAATTTGCAGATAATGACAAGTCTGGCGATGTAAATCTGAGTTATGGAGTACAAGTAAGCTATGCCATAAGTCCAAAATTAAAAATACGCACCGGCGTAAATAACGTAGATTTAAGTTATAATACTAACGAGATTTCATTTTCTACAAATAGTCTAGGTCGTTCGTTACGAGGAGTAAATTATGCAGATAATGCAAAAACTATTGCCATTGCAGACAATAGTACGGCTCAAAATAATTTTAATGCAGAGGGCGCTATACCAAATATAGGAGTCACTGCAAATGGGTCGTTACAACAGCAACTAAGTTACCTTGAAGTACCACTAGAAGCAGTTTATGTGATCTCAGATAAACGCGTGGGAGTATCACTAGTGGGAGGTGTAAGTACATTATTTCTTAACAATAACGAGGTGGTGCTCAAGTCTAACGAGTTTAGTACAAACCTAGGTACAGCAAGCGGAGTAAACGACGTAAGCTTTACAACAAACGTTGGAATAGGATTAGATTATAAAATGACAGATAAGGTCATATTTAATATAGAACCGTCACTTAAATATCAACTCAATAGTTTTGATAACACAGTGGTAGACTTTCAGCCGTATTACATAGGGGTTTACACGGGTGTACGTTACAAGTTCTAGTAAAGAAGCTATGCCAAGTGTAGTTTACTTGGTATTAGGTTAGTTT
>JAHDEV010000236.1 GCA_020628615.1 Dokdonia sp. | reverse complement strand
ACGGTCTCTAGACGTTTGTCTTCATTGAGTAGCTTGTTATACTCCAGTAACACTTTAGTGTCTATGTCTTTCTCATTAAGTGGTTCAACCACTTTGCCGCTCCAGAGCACATTATCAGAAAGGATAATGCCACCCTTGCTCATCTTATCAATAATCACATTGAAGTAATTAATATAGTTGCGTTTATCTGCATCTATAAAAACGAGGTCAAAAGTAGTGTCAATGGTCGGTATGATATCTAAGGCTTGACCGAGGTGCTGTGTAATTTGTGATCCGTAAGGCGAAGCGTCAAAATGCTTGCGCTGGAAGTCTACAAGTTCTTCCTTAATATCTATGGTGTGTAGAGACCCTTCTTGTTGTAAACCTTCGGCGAGGCATAAGCCAGAGTAGCCGGTAAAAGTCCCTATCTCAAGAATGTTTTTTGGGTTTACTAGCTTGCTTATCATACTAAGCACTCTACCTTGATACGCACCAGAAAGCATACGTGGTTGTAGTATCTTTTGGTAGGTTTCCTTTGTAAGCGCTTTGAGATGAGCTGGTTCTTGCGCCGAGTGGGCAACCACATAATCATCAAGTTCCTCTGGTAAAAAATGCATTATAAATAAGTTTGAAAGGGCAAAATTACCTATCGTTTTTGAGATAGGTCTAGGTAATGCAATAATTTATTTTTCGCCTAATATTCTTTTCCTAAAAGCTTCCTTGCGCTTCTCATCATCTCCATATAGCCAGCGCACAACATTATCATCCCATATCTGGTCATACTCGGTAGCATTAATAATCTCGCGTTCTAAAGCAAGATCTAATATTTTACCAGGATAACTACTCTGGTTGTCGCTTTCCATCTCACCCAGCGGGTATGGATCATCAAGTCCCATAACGACCTGCTTGCTTCCTTGGTTTTCTATTACCATTTTAAGCGAATTTGTATCGTGTACTAGGGTGTCAAAAAAGATATTAGGATGCCCCACAGATTTACGTGGGTGTGTTTTTCCTTCAAAAAGATCTGGCCTTCCGTCAAAACCTTGTATACGTCTCCCTAGATTTATTTGTGCTAGTTGGCCACCGTGTGCAAAGCACACACGCATACCTGGATACTTATCTGCATAGCCATTAAGCGTAAGAAAGTGGTAGGCATCTGCACATTGTGCAAGCATCCAGATGAGGTGAAAACGCCAGTTTGTATTCTGCAGTTTTATAAACTTCTCACCATCATACGGGTGAATCTCTACTGCGAGATTATACTTGCTTGCAAGTTCAAAAATAGGTTCATTTTCTTCATCAAAAATACATCGCCACGTCCCGATGGTATCCATATAGTGTGTAGGCAAGCATAGTAAATCCATACCTAGCACTTCTACACATCGCTCTATCTCCCATAATGCTCCACGCACAAACCCTGGGTGTACCACAAAACCAGTTGTAAACTTATCTGGGTGATCTTGTTGTACTCGTGCATTAAAGTCGTTCTGAAACTTAAGTGCTTGCTTCATTTCCTCCAGACGTAGTCCGTTTCCATAGAGCTGCGAGAGGTTAAGTACCACCGCGTGGTCTACCTTGTTGCGTTCCATCCACTCCAGTTTTTCGTGCAAGAAAAAACTAGAATCTGTCACAGGTCTGCTCCAGTCTTTTTGGAGCATAAACTTTCGGTCTTTGTCTACCCAAAAAATCCCCTTGTCTTTCATAAACTGAGGAATTTCCTCAGGGTAGGGAAGTAGGTGAGAGTGACCGTTTATGCGAAGTTTTTTATGTGACATATTGAGTATGCTTTCGCGAAAGCGTACTACGCAATCGCTGTTGTGTTTTTAAAAATACAATTATTATATGAGTACCGCCTTACTCTTTTACCTTCTTGAGTTGTATATAATATAAGACGAGTAGTATAATAAAACCGCCAAAGGTTGCAACCAAAAAATAACTGCTTAATCCCGTCTGTTTACCCACGGCAACTGCCATAGATTGATATACCAGCCACCCAAAAAGAAGGGTGCAATACAGCGCCATTTGTGACATAAAGGTTTTTGTAACGGTAACCTG
>JAHDEV010000048.1:2835-18119 GCA_020628615.1 Dokdonia sp. | reverse complement strand
ATGAAAGAAGAACACGACGCAGCACTAGCAGTACTTAAACGCGGGGGGCTCATCCTCTACCCTACAGATACCGTATGGGGTATAGGTTGTGATGCGACTAACCCAGACGCTGTAGACAAAGTATATGCACTAAAAAAACGAGCAGAAAGTAAATCTCTAATCTGCTTAGTAAGTGACTTCAAAATGCTCAACCAGTATGTAGAAAATATACCTGAGGTAGCTTATGATATTCTTAAATATGCTGCAAAGCCTACTACCATTATCTACGACGATCCTATTCGTGTAGCGACTAATGTTATTGCACCAGACAACAGTACAGCCTTTAGAGTGTGTCGCAATCAGTTTTGTAATTTTCTTCTTAAAAAGTTTAAAAAACCTATCGTTTCAACGAGTGCAAATATTACTGGACAGCCTACACCACAAAGCTTTAGCGAGATCTCACAAGAGATTATAGATGGTGTAGATTATGTAGTAAACATAGATCGTGATCGTAAATCTAGCAAACCTAGTGCTATCATAAAACTTACAGAAGATGGTAAAGTAACTATTATTAGAAAGTAGTTTTTTACGCTTTCGCGAAAGCGTAATTACCCCCACATAATCATACTACATAGTCAACCTTTTTAACAGCTCATTCAACTTTTACAAAGAGGGAATGAAGCCGTACCTTTACCTTATATTTTACATACCTAATGAATCTTAAAAACGCTTTAAACAATCCTATTTTTAATACCATCTCACACGCTGCAGATGATTTACAACTCGAGACATACGTCATAGGAGGGTTTGTGCGTGACTACATCCTTAAACGTGGTGAGGTAAAAGATATAGACGTTGTAGCAGTAGGAAGCGGTATAAAGCTAGCTCGCAAAGTCTCTGAACTATTACCTAACAAACCTAAAGTTCAAGTTTTTAAAACCTACGGGACCGCAATGCTACGTTCTAACCAGATAGATGTAGAGTTTGTAGGAGCTCGCAAAGAGTCTTACTCAAAAGATAGCCGCAACCCAGTAGTAGAAGACGGCACGCTAGCAGATGATCAAAACCGTAGAGACTTTACCATAAATGCGCTAGCCATACGTCTTAATGATGAGGGGTATGGAGATCTCATTGATCCCTTTGGAGGGATAGGTGATTTGGATCGTAAAATAATACGCACTCCACTTGATCCAGATATTACCTATAGTGATGACCCGTTGCGTATGATGCGTGCCATAAGATTTGCCACACAGCTTGATTTTATGATAGAACGCAAGTCTATGGAGTCTATCACTCGTAATGCAGATCGTATTAAGATTATTACTAATGAACGCATTGTAGACGAGCTTAACAAGATAATGTTGAGCCCAGTGCCTTCTAAAGGATTCTTATTATTAGAAAAAACAGGCTTACTTCCTTATATCTTACCAGAGCTTGTTGCTCTTAAAGGTATAGACGAGATAGAGGGTCAAAAACATAAGGACAATTTTTACCACACCCTTGAGGTGGTAGATAATATCTCTCGCCATACAGATAATTTATGGTTGAGATGGGCAGCGCTCTTACACGATATAGGGAAAGCACCTACTAAGAAGTTTTCTAAAAAAGTGGGGTGGACCTTTCACGGGCACGAGTTTGTAGGATCAAAGATGGTTTACAAACTATTTAAGCGCCTTAAAATGCCTCTTAATGACAAGATGAAGTTTGTGCAAAAGATGGTATTGATGAGCTCACGACCCATTGTAATCTCTGAAGATCACGTAACAGATAGTGCCGTGCGCAGACTCATTTTTGACGCAGGAGATTATATAGAAGATCTTATGACGCTATGTGAGGCAGATATTACTACAAAAAACCCAAAACGCTTTAGACGCTACCATAATAACTTTAAGGTTGTGCGTGAGAAGATGAAAGAGGTTGAGGAGCGAGATCACATACGTAACTTCCAGCCACCAGTATCTGGTGAAGAAATTATGGAAACCTTTAATCTAAAACCTTGTCGTGAGATAGGAACGCTCAAAGAGGCCATAAAGGAAGCCATACTAGAAGGAGAGATACCTAACGAAAAAGAAGCTGCAGTTGCCTTTATGATGGATAAAGCAAAGACTATGGGACTCAAAGCTTAATTATTAAAAAACAGTAAATAAAAAACCCTTGATATACTTATCAAGGGTTTTTTAAAATATAGAGTACTCTAGCTTTATCCTATCTCACAAGTTTTATGACTACCATCACAATACGGTGGGTTCTTAGTCATCTTACAATTACATAAATAGGCCGTGCCTGTTTTTACTGCCTCAAAACGTAAACTAGGCGTACTCTCTGCCGCCTTATGAGCTCCGTCACAAAATGGTTGTTTTGCAGAGTGTCCACAAGTACACCAAGAGTATTTTTTTCCTTCTTCAAGCTCTACGGCTATAGGTGCTAGCCCTGCTACTTTTTTGTTATTCTCCATTATTTATAGTTATAGTTGAACAGTTTCCTGCTCATTAATCGTACTTTCTTCTTCTCTAGCATTAAGCTCTTCTACCGGGAACATTTTTATGGTATAGGTAAGCAGTGTGCTGTCTCCACGTCTCCCGTGACCTGGTATCACTTGCTTTACATCTGGATACAGATACTTTGCTGTGGCTACAGTCTTTGCCCATTCCTTTAGGTTTGCATCTGCTAGATTGCCTTTTCCTGCTTCTAGAGATTTTATCATACACCCGCCTAGTAATATCTCCGGACCTTCTATATAGGCTATCGCATTATCATCTGTATGTGCAGGACCTAAGTAATCCATCTTTACGAGCGTCTTCCCTAGCATCAAACTATCTTTAAGTTGAAAAGTATTACTTAAGGTAATTGTATCTCTAGCAAGTAATGCTGCTGTTTTTGACGAGCCGTATGTAGGTATTCCTGCTTTAGTAAAAGCATTTACACCGCCTGCGGCATCTATATGAGCGTGACTCACCATAACGGCTTTTATGGTCGCGTTAAGATCGTTTTTTATAAAGTCAATAAGTTGTACAGATGTTGAATCATCTAGAGGTGTCTCAAATACAAATACCTCATCACCTTCCTTACGTATATAGCCGTTACAAGGTATATAACCACCCTTATTATCTTTTAGGTAAGATATATGCATATAATCGTGATCAGATAGTTTTATTATCTCTAGCGGCCTTAGGTAAGGCTCGGGGGCATACTTACTCTTGTCAAAACAAGAATGTAATAGTAGTACGGCTAGACAGATCCCTAACATCTGTAGTAGTCGCTTCATTTTTTACTTGCGTTTATTTCTTTTGTTATAGTTTTTATCGCCTCTAGTCTTAGGCTTCTTGTATTTTTTTGCAATTTCTCTTCTGTAAGAACCTCCCAGATTTACCTTAGAGTTTTTCTCACTCTTCTCGTGAAAAGCTGGTCCCGGAGCATCCTCATCATTTTTATTCCATTTATGAGGGTTAAAAATTTCTTTTGCTTCTGGTCGCTCTTCTGGTGTGAGGTCTTTAGAGATTTGAACATCTTCTGGCAGAGCTTCTATAGGTACTTTTATACCCATAAGCGCTTCTATCTCTTCAAGAAAAGCTTCTTCGGCTGGAGTGCTTAATACTATTGAAGTACCTTCTTTTTGTGCTCTACCCGTACGCCCTATTCTATGTAAATAGTTTTCAGGAAAACGAGGTGTGTTTACATTTATAACGTGTGTTATATCATCTATATCAAGACCACGCGCCATTACATCTGTAGCCACCATCATACGTACTTTACCTTCAGAGAAGGCATTGATACTGTTTATACGATAATTTTGTGTCTTATTGGAGTGTATAAGATCTACTTGCCCCGGGAAAGCTTCTTCAAGCTTGAGGTATAACCTGTCTGCCATACGCTTGTCTCTTACAAATAACAACGTTTTTGGGTACGCTTTCGCGGAAGCGAGCTCCTCCAATAAGAAGTTTACCTTGGTATAGAAGTTAGGTATCTTATACCCTACCTGCTTTATATTTTCTAGTGGTGTCCCACTACGAGCAACTTTTATGAACTTAGGTTTGTTAAAATAATCTTTGATAAGCGCATCTACGTCTTCTGTCATCGTGGCGCTAAACATAATGTGCTGTCTCCTTTTTGGGAGTATGTCAAAAATGTTCATAAGCTGTGGTCTAAAACCTAGATCCAGCATCACATCTACCTCATCTATCACTACCTTTTGGATAGATTTAAGTTGCAATACTCTACTCACGGCTAGATCATACAGTCTACCAGGTGTTGCTACTACAATATCTTGCCCTTGGGCTATAAGTGCCTTTTGGGTATTGATATTAGAACCACCATAAACACCCGCAATACGCACATCTATGTACTTTGTGAGCTTTTCAAGTTCGCTTACCACTTGTAGTACAAGTTCTCTAGTAGGGACTAGAATAAGTACACGAGGGTTTTCTTGTCTTGAGTATGGTAATGTTCTTAGTATAGGTAATAGGTATGCAAATGTTTTACCTGTACCGGTTTGAGCAATTCCTACCACGTCACTTCCAGACATTACAGGCGCAAGTGCATCTACCTGTATAGGAGTAGGTTGTGTGTACCCCATATCATCTAGGGCGTTCCACAAAAATTTATCGAGATTGAGATCTTTAAAGGTCATAGACATTCTCGCGAAAATAGGTTATTTTTTAAGATTCACAGTACTTTACAGGGTATTATCCTTTTAATTTTGAGCTATAAACGGTGTTTCAACTACCATCACTTTCTCAAGATTGTTAAAGCATTAGGTTTTTAAGTCACCGCTTGAACCGTTTTCTGATATGAATATACAAAAAATGCAACCCTTTTGAGGTTGCATTGAGGTTGATTACGCTTTCGCGAAAGCGTGATACTACAAGTCTCTTTTCTTTAACAATAGTAAACTTGCATATATAAATAAGAACGTCCATACTGATACAATAGCTATCTCGTGAAAGTATACTGTGTAATCTGAAAGGACATCTGCCTGAATTTGATTTGCTGCAGACTGTACAACATTGAGCCTTGTGAGTGGTTGTTCTATAAGGTTGCTCATACTCTCAAGTGGTAAAAATTGTGACACATTACTGCGCAGTCCTTCCATATCATACTTCTCTTGAAAGAACAAACAGATGAGCTGTACAACCCCTTCAAAGAAATACCACATTAATAAAAAGCCAAGTGCAAATGCAGAGCGCTTTATAAGTATACCTAAAAATAAACAGAATGAGAAAAAGGCGACCAGCTTAAGGAAAAAGGCAAATAAGAACTCTAGGTCAGAAAATATGATAGACATCTCTGTAAAGTCTGAAAACGAGAAGCCTAAGATAAGACTGAGTACCGCCACAAATAAAGTAGAGATTGCTGAGAAGACAACAACGGTTAAGAACTTAGAGAGTATAAATTCCTTTTTACTAAGCCCGTCTATGAGGTTTTGTTTAAGCGTTCTATTGCTGTACTCGTTTGCGGTCATTGATACAATTACAACGGCTAAGAAAAATTTGAGTATTGCCGCTACATACGTATTAAAGTGCCAGATGTATGGAAAGTTAAAAATACCTTGGTCTGCCAGTCTAAATTCGGCTCCAAAAAGATTAAACTTAATTGAGGCAAGCAGTGCAATGGCAGATAGTAACACAAAGTACCCTATGATAAGGACACGTGATGTCTTGCTATGTCTGAGTTTGTGATATTCTATGGTGAGTAGTCGTAACATTGGGTTGTTTAGTTTTTAGTTAATTCAAGGAATTGCTCTTCTAAGCTCTCTTTGCGCTTTACAAGGTGCGTGAGCACAATACCTTGCTGGTGTAGTTGCGTGTTGAGCTCTTTGGCTTCTAGCGGATTTAATAAAAACCCTGTAAGCAAATCGCCTTCTATCTTTACCTCGCCAAAATCTGAGTGTGCATTGAGATAGGTCTCGAGCATAGATAAGTTATCTGTGCGCAACTCAAAAAAGCCGTGACTAGCATTCATCGCATCTACTCGTCCTGAATATAACTTTACGCCTTTACGTAAGATAACTACGTGCGTACATACCTTCTCTACCTCATCTAGTAAGTGAGAGGCAAGTAGTATGGTAGTGCCTCCTGCAGCAATTTTTTTAATAATCTCACGTATCTGGTGTATACCTTGCGGGTCAAGACCATTTGTAGGCTCATCTAGTATAAGTATCTCTGGATCATTAAGAAGTGCAGAGGCAATGGCTAGACGCTGTTTCATACCTAGTGAGTAGGTACTAAACTTGCTATGCATACGATCTAGAAGACCTACAATCTCAAGTTTTTCTTGAATCTTATCTGACGGGACATCTTTAATTTTACAAACCAGTTGTAAATTTTGTGCCGCGGTCATATACGGGTAAAAGTTAGGTCGCTCTATAATAGCTCCCACCTTTTTTAAAGCATTATGTGTGGTGTCTGACCCATCAAACCAGTGAAAGCTTCCAGAAGTAGGATTTACCACATTGAGCACCATACCTAAGGTGGTAGATTTACCACTACCGTTAGGGCCTAGTATGCCATATACGTTTCCTTTTTCTATCGTAAACGAGAGGTCATTTACGGCTTTTACAATGCCGTAATGTTTCGTTAGATTATTAATCGTTAGGATTGTTTCCAATATGAAGTATGTTTTTTGATTGCTAGTGTTTACAAGACGGCTATGTAGACCTTTTGTTACACGCCTTTAGTATCTTTACATAAAAACATCCCACAATGGAAAACAAACTGATGTCTAAAAAGAAACCCTCATTCCCTGTTAATGAGAAGCTTCTTTCTTATCTAGACACCTATGCAAGGACATCTGAGGTTACGATCTCTTATGAAGATTTGCTTAGGTTTTCTGGTGGTGTGAGTGTTTTTGATAAAGAAGATAATGACACGCTGTGGATACGTGTTTACTATCCCGAGTTTGAGCAAGATGAGATTGAGTATAATCTTAAACGTATTTATACCCAGCTACACTCAGATGGTAATGAGAATATCTTTGACTACCTGCGTATTGCGGGTATAGATTTTTGCACTTTTGGCAACTCTAAGCCCTTTCGTATTAAGGTGCTTAATATTTATAATAATAACTACATATACTTTTATGTAAAACAGGCAGATGCTAGTAGAGTTTATGGTCTTGAGCTGGAGCACATCTTGTCTCCTAACCGTATTAACTTTCTGGTCTATGAAAACACCCTTATAGAAGAGCACATTTCTGGCATACCGGGCGATGAGTTTATAAGAGAACATCTTGAAGAGTGTGACGACTTGGGACTTAATCAAATTGCAAAGGAGTTTGTAAAGTTTAACGAGCGCTGTATGATTACTTTACTTGGCGATATGCGATCTTACAATTATGTAATTATCCCTACCCACGACTTTGACACTGTACGTTATAAAATACGTGCGATAGATTTTGATCAGCAATGTTTTGAAGGTAATTTTAAGGTATATCAACCCGCGATTTTTAAAGAAAACATAAGACTAGTACAACTGGTTGCAAAGCGACTAGATAACCGCTCTATCGAGCAGTATCGCAATGAAGAGAGAGCGCTCCTTGCTAGAAGAATACTCAATGGTAAAAAGAGACTCACAAGATTATTACGTGTGATGGCTACAGATAATATCTCACCTCGTGAGAATGTGCGCCAGCTACGAGCAGATATATTTGACTTTACAAGTGATCTCAAATTTAAACGCGCAGCAAATATGGGAGCAATACTACGTGCAGCCCTTGAGTTTGTAAAACGCAACTATGAAGACATTAGTCTTAAACGTCTCATAAAGGAGATTTAAAGCATAAAAAAAGCGTAGCTACTTCTAGCTACGCTTTTTTTATATCATATAGAAAAGCTTAGTTCTGCTCCTTGTTAAAATACACCAGGTAGTAGTACATCTGTTTTTCTTCATCCCACCCTTTTTCTACAAACTTCTCTGCGCTTTCTGGGTTTATGAAGTCCATTTTAATCTGGATATTGGTATCTAGATTAATTACACTTTTTATTTTCTTGCGCTGTGCAGTAACCGCTTTATTGCTTATCGAGAAGTCTGTAAGATCTTCTATTTTATACTTAGGCGACTGCTCTGATTTATAATGTCGAAACTCTGGTATAAGATCCGGATTATCTATCACATCATTCATAAAAGCCGTTTCCTCAAAGGTGTCATTTTTTGCAAAGTGATTTACCGCACGGTTCATAAAGAGCACTTCTTCCTTTTTATCTTCGGCAGGGAGTACTACGTCTTTTGCAAAGTCTTGACAAAACTTAAGATATTTCTTTGTGTAGAAGTTATCATCTTCAAAGGTCTCTACACCCATAAAATTCTCTAGCCAGTACTTTGTATCATAACGGTTAGAGTCTACAGAGAGTACCTTATACCCTTCTTCTTCCTTATGGTTAAAAATCAAACAGCCTTTATCTAGTTTGTTAAGATTAATACCCTGCTCGAGTATCATCTCTAGGTTTGTACCATTTTCTTTAAACTGTAAGAAATCCTGCTTTAGCTCACTCTTAAAGATCCCTAGGGCATCTGTCTTGATATTATCTATCTGTACACCTTCTAGGTGTGCGATGTACAACTCACCAGCCTTAATGTGCGGGTGATCACTTTGTGCATATAAGTGCTTTGCAATATCCTCAGAGAGTAAATGCGTCCCGTGCGGATTATCAAAAATCTTTTTTGCGAGGCTATAAAGCTCGTTAAACTCAAGATCTTGATCGTGAAAAAACTTATAATAGTTCTCCTCCTTTTCTCTAAAAGGCTTAAAGAAAAACTCCTTAATAAGCGGAGTAAGCTCATCACTTAAAGGATATGGGTCTTGAGATACAAAAAGTCCTTCTGCCTTTCCTTTATTACCTATACGGTGTATAGATAGTGACTCTATCTGAGCGCTATATAAATTGATCATAGTCGTATGTATGTGTTGTGATGTATGCGATGCACACAGGTTAGGTTATAAAGAGATAAAAGAATACTAATTCCAGTTCTCATCAAAACTTAAATCGTCAAAATCGTCGATGTTGTAATCATCATTAAACTCATCATCATCCTCATCTTCCTCGTCTTGTGGTTCCATCTCAAACTCTGGCGCTTGGTCTGGTACTTGCCCTTGTACAAACATAAGGTTAGGATACGTCACGCCATCTTCTGGCTCTGTAATCTCTGCAAGCTCTACAAGAAAACGCCACATATTTAAGAAGTCATATACATAAATAAGACGCGTCTGGTGTTCTCCCAGAAGCCCGTCTAGTGACGTCTCATTCATAAGGCGCAACTGGCTTTCGCCCTCACCCATTTCAAACTGGGCAAACTCCTCACCCTGCATCCAGGTATCATCACTTAGGTAAAAAGCAGCAACCTCTGCCCCATCAAACCCAAAAGACTGGTTTATAGCATTATGCAAGTCTTCAAGTGTAGCCGTAGCTTCGATCTCAAGATCGCGAAAAACATCTTCTTCTGTGTCTAGAATTGCTCTAAAACGGTAAATCATTGTACAAATTTTAAGATGGTAAAGATACTGGGTTTATCCCTATATCGTAGGTGTGACAGCCTCCCTTTTTGGGAAACTTTCTAACAAAATATAAAACTGAACCCCAAAAAGTAATGACGCTATGACCAAGTGTAATGGCTGACTCCCAAACGGAAAATCTATATAGTACATCGCAATACCCGTCACCACCTCTAAGGCTATGAGTATGAGTGTCCAGTTAAGTAACTTGGTATGCCCTAGCAGTAAGTTTTTATTACGCCAGAAGATATACAGGTTTAATAATGTCACGAGTATAGAAAAAGATCTATGTACATAAAACCATACTGTGGCTGGGTTGAGCCATAGCTCTTTTGCCTCATAGCCTACCTCTGCCACGCGCTCATCTACATACTGTCTTACTTGTGTGCCTAGTGCAATTTGCACAAGCGTGAGTATACTAGCTATAATAATGAGGTTTTTAAATACGGGGTCATAAGTACGCTTTCGCGAAAGCGTAATCCCCATCTCTTTATGCTGCGATTTATACCACAAAAATAAGAGTAGCGCTACGATAAAGAGAGCCGCTATCATATGAATGGTAATTTTTACCGGTAGTAAGTTTGAGTCTACTACTTGTTTACCCAGCCACGCCTGAAAAAGCATTAAAGGCAACACCATAAAGGTGGCAAAAATAAGCCCCTTGCGACCCTTCCAGTACCAGAAAGCGAGTATCACCATAAGTAACATAGGGATACCGGCTAGTGCCGTTACAAGCCTGTTTATATACTCTATCCAGGTGTGCCATACGTTAAAGCTGGCATAGTCGTGCGTGTCATAGGTGTCCCAGTTTTGCTCATTATAGGTGGCTCCAGAAGTAAAATCTGCTGGGGCAACGCGCAGCGACTCATTACGTATAATGACCTGTCCATCTTCATAACTATGGTTAGGCTCCCATTGCAGCTCGCTCTCTTCTGTAGGAGGTACTAAGTACCCAAAACACTGCGGCCAGTCTGGGCAACCCATACCGCTTCCCGTCATACGTACCACCGCCCCTGCGATAATAATGAGGTATAAGAAAATGATTGATATTTTAAGCGCGCGTCTGTACCACATATGTACTCTTTTTAAGAGCTGCAAAAATACAAAACGACCTTATTTTATTTCTTCTTTGGTGTTCAAAATAGTTGAAAATTGGGGGCTGTAAAGTTGCTACGTTTAAAACTCTGTTGATAACGATTAGGATAAATGTTATCAATAGAAAATCAGAGTGTTATATTTAAAAACCTTAAGAATATTTAAAAAAAAATTAAACTTGGAAAAAGCAAGAATTTTTATAGACGAATTCGGCAACTCGCATTTGGACCTATCTAAAAAAGGAACATTTAGTCATTTCGTTTACGCTTCAGTCATAATACCAGATTCTGATATTGAAAAAGCAAGACTTTTGAGAACTGAAATATGCAAGAAATTTAGACTTGGACCAGATATTAAATCTAAAAACTTAGGAGATAAAAAATATTTTCAAAAAAGACTAGATATTCTACAATACCTTGCAGAGAACCTGGATTTTACGATTGATGTTTTAGTTATAGACAAGGAAAAATTAGATAAAGATGAAGGTGGATTAAAGTATAGGAAGACATTTTACAAATATTTTCAGAAAGTCCTAATAGAAAAATATAACTTGATCTATAGTGCATTTAATATACACCTAGATCAATTTGGATTTAAGAATTTCAGAAATGAACTAATTAATTTCATCAACAAAGTAAGTATTCAAAGAGATCTATTTAATCCTGACAGAACATTTGAACTTTCAAATGATAAAACTGATGAAAAATTAGTGCAATTCGCAGATATTATTGCCGGCTCCCTAGGTAGATTATTTTGCTTGAGCAATTTCAATCCAGAAAGTAAAAAAATCTATGAAATTTTACATACTAGAATGTCAGTAAACTTTTTTCCATATACTGAAATAAAATATAGTAAAACTCAAAACTCTAAACCTTTGAATGAGGAAATAGGGAAGCTGAACTTAGAATCATTAAAAAATTACCTAAATACTTCTGAAAGAAGTGAAGATGCTCTGAAAAGAAGATTACTTGAGTACTTATATACAAATTCAAAAATTGATTCAGAAAGACTCGTCCCTAGCTATGAATTAATTGATTTTTTAAAAAACTTTTCAAAAACAATTAATGAAGACAAATTAAGAATGCTTATAAGAGACTTGAGATACGAGGGTTTATTTATAATAAGTCATTCTGGAAAGCCTGGTTACAAATTAGCATCTAATTATGCTGATATCGAACAACATTTTAGTCATTTTATGAAATACGTAGAGCCTATGTTACAAAAAATTAAAATTTTGAATCAAAACATCTCACAACTTTCTTTTAATAAAATAAACCCATTAGAGAAAGATGAACAATTTATTAGAATCAAGAAATTGATTGAACAACTTTAGGAGTTTAAAAATGATAGCCTACAAAAAAAACCTGCTATCTCTAGCAGGTTTTTTTATAGTATATCATTCTAGTGTTGACTAGATGTGTATAGGTCTATCTTCCGTTGCAGCGAGGGCAGCTTCTTTTACAGCTTCTGCATACGTAGGGTGTGCGTGACTCATACGTGCAATATCTTCTGCACTTGCTCTAAACTCCATTGCGGTTACTCCTTCGGCTATAAGGTCTGCTACACGAGCTCCTACCATATGTACGCCTAGTACCTCATCTGTTTCCTTATCTGCAAGTATTTTTACAAATCCGTCTGTATCACCACTCGCGCGGCTACGTCCTAATGCACGCATAGGGAACTGTCCAGACTTGTAGGCTACTCCAGCTTCTTTAAGTTGCTCTTCGGTTTTACCTACAGAGGCAACTTCTGGCCAAGTGTATACTACCCCTGGTATAAGGTTGTAATCTATATGTGGTTTTTGACCTGCAAGAATTTCGGCAACGAGTGTTCCTTCTTCTTCGGCTTTGTGAGCGAGCATTGCTCCTTTTATCACGTCACCTATAGCATAAATGTTTGACACATTAGTCTGCAGGTGCTCGTTTACTTCTACTTTACCACGCTCGTCTGTCTTGATACCTACGGCATCAAGGTTAAGACCGTCTGTATAAGCACGACGTCCCACAGCTACAAGTACGTAGTCTGCCTTAAACTCTACATCTACACCTTTTTTATTATTTGTCGCTTTTATGGTAACCTCATCTCCGTCACGCTCTACAGCAGTAACTCCGTGAGATAGGGCAAATTTTACTTTTTGCTTCTTGAAGACTTTAAGTAACTCTTTACTCTGAGCGCCATCCATCGTAGGGATAATGCGATCCATATACTCTACTACAGTTACCTCTGCACCTAGACGCTTGTATACTTGACCAAGCTCAAGACCTATCACACCACCACCTATCACAACAAGGTGCTTAGGTACTTCTGGAAGTTTTAATGCTTCTGTAGAAGTGATGATACGTTCTTTATCTATGTTTATAAAAGGTAATGTGCTAGGCTTAGATCCCGTTGCTATAATGGTATTTTTTGCCTCTATAGTTAGGTTCTTTTCTCCTGCGATATCTATGTGTGTAGCATCTTTAAAAGATCCCACACCCTGGTAAACGTCTATCTCATTTTTACCCATTAAGAACTCAATACCCTTTGTAGTAACATCTACAACGCTTTGCTTGCGGGCAATCATTTTCTCTAGGTTAAATTTTACATCACCTACCTCGATACCGTGCTCTTCAAAGTGCTTGATGGCATCCTCATAGTGGTGTGATGAGTCTAGAAGCGCCTTAGAAGGGATACACCCTACGTTAAGACATGTTCCTCCTAGTGTACTATATTTTTCTATAATTGCAGTTTTCATTCCTAGTTGTGCACAGCGTATTGCTGCAACATACCCACCAGGACCAGAGCCTATAACGGCTACATCGTATGAACTCATAATTTGTTTTTAAAAGTTACACAAAGATACAAAGAGCTACGAAGTTAAATGCGCAATAAATCGCTCTTTTTTGCACGTTTCTTCTAAGAATTTTTTGATTTTATTACATAAAAAAAAGCCCTCAAGAGAGGGCTTTTGCTTTTTTCGCGAAAGCGAAATAATACATCATTACATCGCTCCCCACTCCTTTAGTGAGTCTGTGTTCATCTTGATGTAATCTTGATTTTTTGCTTCTTTTGCTCCTTTAAGTGACGCTTGTGCCGCTTTTATAGCTCCTTTTTTGTCTCCTACCTTTGCAAGTAATAATGACTGCTGGCGTAGTTGCCAGAACTTAGGATCTTTGTTCATAGACATCGCTTTGTCCATATACGTCTTTGCTTTATCTAGTGACTGTCCCGTGCTAGAAAGATATACGGCTGCAGCATAGTAATCTCCCATACCTGGTCCTGCCATCATCTTGTCTATACTCGCAAGTACTGTCTCGTTTGCCGGCACTGTAAATGGTACCGCTACATAGGTTTTATCCCATTGCATTGTAAGGTGTGCACCATCGTTAGACAGGTGGTTGATTCCCATAGTAAAAGACTCTGCTGGCATATTGCTCATTTGTGCCTTTGCCGTTGCCTTTGCAGCAACCTTGCTATCGTCCCACTTTTGAGGTGTACCCCAGTTATTTGTATCTGTGTAGAAGTATACTTCCCAAGTAGATGCTGTAGGCTTTGTGTATACTGCATATTTTCCTGCTTTAAGCTCTGTACCTGCAACTGTTACTGGTGTAGAAAACTCAACAGTTGTATTTGCATTTGCTCCTGTACGCCACATTGCACCGTAAGGTACAAGGTCTCCCATAATAGTACGTCCTCTCATTGCAGGTCTAGAGTACTCAAGAGTAACATCTGTAAGACCTACTGTTTGCATCACCTTTGCTGCTGGGCTAGGTGCTGGTGTTTTAATTTGTGCTGTAGCTCCTGCCGTCATAAGACCTAAGAAGGCTACAAAAAGTAATTTTTTCATAATGCTTGATTTTATTGTTATGGAATTTTTTAACGCTTTCGCGAAATTTTCCTCACACAAAAATAAGATGTTAAAATGCGTCATATGTTAACAAAACCTTAATATAACGCTGTGTATCTTTACCGCAAAACAGCACATATGAAACGCTACATAGCCGAAATAATAGGAACATTTACAATGGTTTTTTGTGGTTGTGGCGCTATGACAGTAAACGAGATTACGGGCGGCGCCGTTACCCACCCCGGTGTTGCAATTACTTGGGGGCTTATTGTGATGGCTATGATCTATGCCTTTGGCGATATATCTGGTGCGCACTTTAACCCTGCGGTGACAGTAGCTTTTGCTTATGCAAAGAAATTTGCGTGGAGAGAGGTGCCTAAATATATCATTGCACAAGTACTAGGAGCTACACTTGCCGGTGCGATGTTGTGGTTCTTGTTTCCTGAGAGTGAATTTTTAGGAAGCACCGTTCCCTCTTTTGAACATTACAAGGCTTTTGTACTAGAGATACTCCTCACCTTTTTCTTAATGCTGGTTATCATAAATGTATCTACAGGTGCAAAAGAAATAGGCATCATCGCGGGTATAGCTATAGGTGGTGTCGTATTGCTAGAAGCAATGTTTGCTGGGCCTATGACTAATGCGTCTATGAATCCTGCGCGATCTATAGGTCCTGCTATATTTTCTGGGCAATGGGAACCTATGTGGCTGTATGTTACCGCTCCATTTATAGGTGCCATACTAGCCGTAGCAAGTTGCAAGCTCGTAAAAGACGAGCAGTGTTGTGATGCTTAACACATACCTCCCTACACATCTTTAACCCAAATCTTTGCACAACTTACGATTATTTAATTTTTGTTTAACTAAATAGCTTGTATTGATAAACATTTTGATTGTATTT
>JAHDEV010000048.1:0-2735 GCA_020628615.1 Dokdonia sp. | reverse complement strand
ATTTAATTTTTGTTTAACTAAATAGCTTGTATTGATAAACATTTTGATTGTATTTTTATAATCAGAAAATAAGCTATGAAAATCTACCAAATACATTCTAAGCAAAACCTACCCATAACTGTAGATGAGGCTTGGCAGTTTTTATCAAACGCACGTAATCTAGGTACCATCACTCCAGATTATATGAATTTTAATATCATCTCTGGTGCAGATAGACCGGTGTATGCTGGCCAACTTATACAATACACCGTCACCCCTATTGCAAATATTAAGATGCAGTGGGTTACAGAAATCATAAGTGTAAAGGAAGGTGCCTATTTTGTAGATGAGCAAAAGTACGGTCCTTATGCCCTATGGCATCACAAGCACTTTATAAAAGAGATACCAGGCGGCGTAGAGATGGAAGATATTGTAGACTACAAAGTACCCGCAGGCTTTTTAGGAAGACTTGCACACCCTTATCTGGTAAAACCAAAACTAGACGAGATTTTTGAATACAGAAAGAAAGCGCTCGAAGAGAAATTTGGTGTTTATAAAAACCCAGAACAAACAGCAACTACACTTAAACAAGATATACTAGCCTAACACGCATAAAAATAACACTATGAGCAAAAACATACTATTAATAGGAGGAAGCCACGGGATAGGTTTTGAAATCGCAAGCAAGCTATACCAAGACCACACGGTTTATGTTGCTTCACGTACTAACGAGAATCTAGGTAACCTAGATGTAAACTACATCGAGTATGATACTGAAAAAGATGAGCTAGACCTAAGCCAGTTACCAGACCACCTAGATGGTTTTGTGTTTTGCCCGGGTACAATAAACTTAAAGCCTTTTAAAATGCTCACGGTAGATACCTTCCGTAAAGATATGGAGCTTAATTTTTTGAGTATGGTAAACGTGGTACACCAAGTGATGGAGCACCTTAAAAAATCTGAGCAAGCAAGTCTCGTTTTCTTCAGTACGGTTGCTGTAAAGGTGGGAATGCCTTTTCACACAAGTGTTGCCGCTGCAAAGGGAGCTATAGAAGGATTTGCCAAAGCACTCGCAGCAGAGTATGCACCTAAGCTACGTGTAAATGTAATAGCACCATCACTTACAGACACACCACTTGCAAAGCGTCTCTTAAGCAACGACAAGAAAAAAGAAATGATGAACGAGCGCCACCCGCTTAAACGTGTAGGTACCTCAGAAGATATTGCAAATGCAGCAGCATTCTTACTTGGTGATGACAGCACTTGGATCACTGGTCAAGTGATAGGTGTAGACGGTGGTATGAGCACACTTAATATAAACTAAGTATTTAATAAAGAGGTTGAGTACGCTTTCGCGAAAGCGCAAAAAAACCCAATCAAGGCTTTAAGAAACCCCCATTTCTTAAAGCCTTAAATTTGTAATCTATGAGCACAAAAAAAGTAACAATCTTTTGGTTTCGTCGTGATTTACGACTAGATGATAATGTAGGTTTTCTAGAAGCACTAAAGGGAGACTACCCGGTCTTACCTATTTTTATATTTGACAAAGAGATTCTTGACAAACTCCCCGAAGATGATGCTCGCGTTACTTTTATCTATGATACATTGCAAAAAATGCGCGACACCCTGCAAGCAGAGCACGACAGTTCGCTAGCAATGTTTTACAGCACTCCAGAGCAAGTTTTTAAAGAGCTCATTACAGACTATGATGTGCAGGCAGTAGTCACAAATAGAGATTATGAGCCGTATGCACTAGAGCGTGATAAAAAGATTGCATCACTACTAGAAGAAAATGATATCTCATTTACCACCTTTAAAGATCAAGTGATTTTTGAAAAAGATGAGATTGTAAAAGGAGATGGCGATCCTTATGTGGTCTACACACCTTTTAAAAATAAGTGGAAAGCGACTTTTGATGAAGATAAAGACCTCATCATACATTACACCTCGCAGTATCTTGACAATCTTATAGACCATAGTAGACTGCCTAATGTCACGCTGGCAGATATGGGTTTTAAAAAATCTAGCATTGAGGTGCCAGATTATGACGTAACCCCTACCCTTATAGAAAACTATGAGGATACACGCAATTTTCCCGCACAAGATGGGACATCGCGATTAGGGCCGCACTTACGTTTTGGAACAGTTTCGGTACGTAAAATGGTAAAAAAAGCAATCGCTCAGACTAACGAGGTTTTCTGGAGCGAACTCATATGGCGGGAGTTTTTTATGCAAATTTTATATCACTTCCCGCATACTAAAGACAAAGCCTTTAGATCAAAATACGACCGCATAGACTGGCGAAATAACGAAGAAGAGTTTGAAAAGTGGAAAAACGGCCAGACGGGCTATGCCCTAGTAGATGCTGGTATGCGCGAGCTTAATGCTACAGGTTATATGCACAACCGTGTGCGTATGCTCACAGCGAGCTTTTTATGCAAACACCTACTTATAGACTGGCGCTGGGGAGAAACCTACTTTGCCGAAAAGCTACTCGATTATGATATGAGCTCAAACGTGGGTAACTGGCAGTGGGCAGCAGGCTCTGGAGTAGACGCTGCACCTTACTTTAGAATTTTTAACCCTATGACACAGGTTGATAAATTTGACAAGCAAAAGGAATATATCAATAAATGGGTGCCAGAGTTACAAGAGCTTTCTTATCCAGATAAAATGGTAGACCATAAAGAGGCTAGAGAGCGCTGTCTTAAAACGTATAAAGAGGCGGTTGCTTAGAACGCTTTCGCGAAAGCGTA
>JAHDEV010000235.1 GCA_020628615.1 Dokdonia sp. | reverse complement strand
TAACCCAAAGTGAGATTGCCGAAAAATATGCTACCCTTGCCGAAGGTGATACGGCGGTTGTAAAATTTCAAGCTCCAGTAAACGCTGTTTGTGCCGCAAAGGGGTGCTGGATGCGACTGGATATAGGAGATGAGGAGCAGGTGTTTGTGAAATTTAAAGATTATGGCTTTTTTGTTCCTACAGACACAGATGGAGGAGAAGCAATTGTGGAAGGTAAGGCATATCTAGAAGAAGTTTCTGTAGATGAGTTGAGACATATGGCAAAAGATGGCGGTAAGTCTGAAGAAGAGATTGCAGCCATAACAGAGCCACAGCGCGAATTAAGATTTATGGCAGATGGTGTGCTCCTTAAATCAGAGTAAGAAGTAGCCTGATATAGTTTTAAAAAGGGTGGGTGTAAGCCTGCCCTTTTTTATATTTTGCGCAAAGCAATAACCTCAAAAGAAAAATGAAAAGAGAAATAATTACCACGGCAGATGGCTCAAAGACCATACACATACCAGACTGGGATGAGCAGTATCATTCTAAACACGGTGCGATACAAGAGGCTAGACACGTTTTTCTTAAAACGGGGCTTGCTCATTATGTAACTACCTATCCAGATAAGAAAGAAATAGCTATACTTGAGATGGGTTTTGGTACAGGTCTCAATGCCTTGCTCACCTATTTTGAGGCGTCAAAATATAAGGTGTCTTTTAATTATGTAGGAGCAGAGGCTTATCCTGTTTCGCAAGAAGAAGCTCAAGCTATGGAGTATGCTAGCCGGCTAGCCGATGAGGATGCTACAAAAGTATATAACCAGATGCACGATGCTCCTTGGGAGCAACCAGAAAAAATAAGTGAGCACTTTACACTCACTAAGCGCACACAGCGTTTTGAAGATATTACAGATAGTGAGGTTTTTGATCTTATTTATTTTGATGCCTTTGGCCCAAGAGTACAGCCCACTTTATGGACCGAGGAGATCTTTACAAAAATGTATGAAGCGCTAATACCAGGAGGAGTGCTTACTACCTATTGTGCTCAAGGAGCAGCCCGTAGGGCAATGCAAGCCGCAGGTTTTGTAGTAGAGCGACTGCCTGGACCTCCAGGCAAGCGTGAGATGCTTAGAGCGAGCAAGCCGTTAGTGTAAAGTTTGTTTTTTTTTGTCTAAAAGCCACTCAACAGATACTATTGCGATAAAGCCCGCTATGTATGCTAGCATATCCCACCAAGAAAAAGAAGTGCCCAAGATCACTTGTGCCCATTTTTGATCTCCTAGGCCTATCTTATAAATAAAAGAAGAGGCTTGCAATCCCTCTATTATAAATGCAAATAGTAATACATAAAAGGCAACTCTAATCTTGCTTGAGAGGGTGTGACCTACAGAGAAAAACCCCATCACAAAGGCGTAGATTAATACAATAACAATCGTATCTCCTAAGTAGGGTCTTATAAAATTGTCGTGTATGTATGTTGCTATAATTACTTCAATAGCAAAAAGGACTATAAAGAGAGCGATGTACTTAATGGAGATCTTCATTTGGACTTGAAGATGTTTATAATAACTCGCCCCAGAGATATCATAATAGTGATAGTTCCCGCAAAGAGTAAACCAGAGATTACCGAAAATGTTCTACCTGTATCAGAAACTACTTTCTGCATTGCTTCAGATTGTTGTGGGGTAATCTCATTACCATTAAAAAAGCCATCGCCATTGAGGTCAAATTTATGCAATGCTAGCTGTAGGGAGATGTCTTGATATAAAGCACCACCCACCACAATAAAATAAATACATAAAAAAATGATACTGCTTATAAATAGCCATTTACGATGAGCAAGTAGTTTCTTTTTAAAGAATAGCAGCACTCCTATGATAATAATAGTAACTATTAATGCAATGATGAGGTGCGTGGGAGGTTGTATGTGATTCATATGTGGTGCAAAGCTGTGGTAATATTTTAAAACACCGTATCCTGTGTTTCGTCTGTGAAGTATTGTAAAAACTTCATTCCTCTATAGGAGTTGCCTTGTTTGTTAAGTTTTGGGCTCCATACAGCAATTGCATAGCTACCAGGCAGTATAGCTACCATAC
>JAHDEV010000047.1 GCA_020628615.1 Dokdonia sp. | reverse complement strand
AAGTTTTTCTTATTGCTGTGCTTTTTTACGCTTTCGCGAAAGCGGAATCTCCACCGTTTTCTAATGTATTTAACTATATCACTTTTGAGCCGTAATTATATAATACCCAAATGAACTTCTGTGCAATCCAGCTAGAAGGGCGAAGAATGAAGCCTTGAGATTGTTCCAACTTTGCGGTTTGATCTTTTTTCCTTTGAAGAATTGCTTAATTAAAAATAAAGGTATCGCAAATGGAACGTGCAGCACGGAGGGTGCAACTCTGAGCGAGATATCTTCAATAGTAATATTTTTAAAACCTAAATTGTTTAGGTTCTTTTTTACTTCATCTATTACTCCAATACCGTCTAGACTCCAGCCCTTGCATAAACCATCATAGCTATATTTACTTCCAGTACATAGCTCAGATGGTGGTTTTTTTAAGAAAGCATCCGTTATAACTAATTTCTTACCCTTTTTCAAAATTCTATGGGCTTCTTTAAGACAAGATATTGAATGACCACTATGACAAAAACTTTCCATAGCTACGGCTCCATCTATAGATGATGTCGGTATTGAGGTATTAGTGTAATTTTCATTAATGATAATACCTTTAGTATTATTAAGGAATATATTGCCTTGAACTACTTGAAATTCTGATAGTGTTACGCCTATAATAGAAAGTTTCTTATGCGTTTTCATAAAATGTCTCATTGTTCCTCCCATCCCACAGCCTAAATCTGCCGTGAGCTGAGTGCCTTTTTCTAATGCTAGCCTTTTTAAAACTTGTCTATTCATTTCATTAAGCATAGAATTGCGCAGGAAAGGCAGCGTTTTTCCCATAGTACAATATCCAAAATGCATATTAAAGTCCTTACTCCAAAATGAATAGTCTTCTGTAGCTTCATTATAGAAATCGCTTATTTCTTGAGCAGTAGCATTCTTACTATCTAAACTTCTTAATTGTTTTAAAACAGTTTCCATATTTATTGATTTAAAAGAGATGAGACATTATTAATAAATAGAATTGTAAAGACTACGGCAAAGAGTACAAAAAGTATATTCATACAATAGCCTCCTATTTTGAAAATTTTATCTTTAGGGATATCATACATAGGGTAGTATGCAATCTGTGTAGCTACTTTACCTACCCAATAGGCTGCGATTAACCCTGTAAGAGCTATTGCTAGTTTGCTTTGGTTTTGTAATTCATTAGTGAGAAGTATCGCTATAAGTCCAAAGGAGAAGTTTAAACCTTGTATATACCTACCGTAAGTTTTTGCAATTTCTTGATTGAGTGGTTTTAATTTTTTTACATCAGTATACCAGTCAAAAACGCGATGGCGGATATATGGATATATCAATGCTGTAAAAATCTGGCCTATACCGCCTATAATAATTAACCAATTTGGAATGGGGATATTCATAATATTTATATTTCAGAAATTATTGAAACTTTAAGTGAAATAAAAAGCACTTTTACAGTGCTCCTTAAATGTTGAGGTTAATAATTGTTACTTCATTAACTTCATAATTGTTTTTGTAATCCAGCTTTCTTTATAATCTGTAATTTTTTCTAGCATACTATCTGCTCTAGATACAAACTCATAAAGCTCTGCCGTTTTGGTCTTGAATTGGGCAGCCTCTGTAGAGCCTGTTTCTTCTATACTACTTACTTCTTGTAAGACACGTAGCGTGGGTTTTATCTCTCTCTTACTTCTTTCTTTGGCAATTTTTCTGGCAAGCTCATCTATGTTACTTTCGGCTACAAAATACTCTCGGCGTTCACCCGTTTTATACTCTTTAAAGATAATTCCCCAGTCTATAAGTGCTCGCAAGTTCATACTTGCATTTCCTCTAGAGATATAAAGTTCACCCATAATATCTTCCATACTAAGGGCCTCTGGAGACACCATAAGTAAGGCGTGTATTTGAGCCATTGTCTTATTAATACCCCATTGCGTACCTAGCGCTCCCCAAGTTTGTATAAACTTATTTTTTGCTTGATCAAATTCCATACGTCAAATATAAGAATGTTATTGTAATTTCAATAATAAATGAAAGTTAAATTTTCATTGTCAGTTTTGTTATCCCTATTTTTGGATTATGAATGTACTTGTGATCTCAACAGTTTGGGTAGAGCCCACTTCTTCGGCAGCAGGAAGTAGGATGTTACAGCTGCTTACTATTTTTAAAGAAAAAGGATGGAATGTTACCTATGCAAGTACAGCGGGAGCTTCACAAAATGCAATCTCGCTTAGCGATTTTGGGATTGAGACGGCCACTATAGCGCTTAACGATGATTCTTTTAACGCTTTCGCGAAAGCTTACAACCCCACCATCGTACTCTTTGATAGATTTATGGCAGAGGAGCAATTTGGCTGGCGAATAGACGAAGCGTGTCCAGATGCATTAAAAATACTAGACACCGAAGATCTGCACAGCCTAAGAAAAGCAAGAGCACAAGCCGTAAAAGAAGAGCGAGTTTTCGAATACAAGGACTTAATTTCTGACATCGCAAAAAGGGAGATAGCCTCCATTTACAGATGTGATCTCACCTTGATGATCTCAACAGTAGAGATGGAATTGCTACAGACTTTTTTCAAAGTTCCTGCATCCTTACTACACTATGTACCCTTTCTAGTTTCTGCACTTGAGAGTGATTTTGTTCCTTTTAAAGAGCGAGCGCATTTTATAGCCATAGGCAATTTTATACACCCGCCTAACTGGGATGCCACATTAGAACTTAAAAAACATATTTGGCCGCATATACGCCAGCAACTGCCGCAAGCAGAGATGCATATCTATGGTGCTTATGTGCCAGAGAAGGCATTACAGCTGCATAATCCCAAAGAAGGATTTTTGGTAAAAGGAAGAGCAGAGAGTGCTCACCAGGTGATAAGAAATGCCAGAGTTTTACTAGCGCCGCTTAGGTATGGGGCTGGTCTTAAAGGTAAATTTATAGATGCGATGCAATGTGGCACTCCATCTGTAACAACAGAGATAGGAGCAGAGGGAATGAGCCAGCACCTAGACTGGCCAGGCAGTGTAAATGATGATTATGATGCATTTGTAAAAGCAGCGGTCTCTCTTTACACAAATGAAGCACAATGGTCACAAGCCCAAAAAAACGGAGTGACTATTATCAATAACAATTTTCAAAAAGAATCATTTGCTAGCCTGCTTACTGATACCTTACAGAAGTTAATGGATACGCTAAGCGCACATCGTGAGGCCAACTTTACTGGTCAAATGTTACAATATCACACAATGCGCAGTACAAAGTTTATGTCAAAGTGGATAGCGGTGAAAAACAAAAAGGAGTAAGCCACGCTTACTCCTTTTTAATTTTAATCAATTTTCATATTAATTGATAAGTCCCGCTCTTTTGAGTAGTGCTTCTGGTTTAGGTTCTTGACCTCTAAAACGTTTATAGAGTGTCATAGGGTCTTCGGTTCCTCCTTTTGAGAGTACGTGCTCCTTAAACTTAGTTGCCACTTCTTTATTAAATATCCCTTGCTCTTTAAAATATTCAAAAGCATCTGCATCTAGTACTTCTGCCCATTTGTAACTATAATATCCAGATGAGTAACCTCCTTGAAAAATGTGAGCAAAGGCTGTACTCATACAGGTCTCTGGAGTGTCTGGATATAAAGCAGTATTGCCAAAGGCTTCTTTTTCAAAAGCTTTTACATCTGTTATATTACTCGGGTCTTGCCCGTGCCACGACATATCTAGTAGTCCAAAGCTAAGTTGTCTCAACGTTTGCATTCCTTCTTGAAATGTTGCTGCGTCTTTTATTTTTTGAACAAGCTCCATAGGGATTACTTCACCAGTTTCATAATGTGTTGCAAAGAGCTCTAGAGCTTCTTTTTCATAACACCAGTTTTCTAGCACTTGGCTAGGGAGTTCTACAAAGTCCCAGTATACAGAAGTTCCAGATAGGCTAGGGTAGGTAGTATTTGCTAGCATACCGTGTAACCCGTGACCAAACTCGTGAAAAAGGGTGGTAACTTCATTAAAAGTAAGTAGGGATGGCTTGCTAGGTGTAGATGGTGTGAAGTTACATACGTTAGATATGTGCGGTCGCTCATTTACTCCATTCTCAATTTTTTGACCTTTAAAAGAGGTCATCCAGGCACCACCACGTTTTCCTTTTCTCGGGTGAAAATCTGCATAAAAAAGAGAGATATAATTGCCATCTACATCTGTAACTCTATAGGTTTTTACATCCTTGTGATATACATCTACATCTGTTACCTGCTCAAACTGCAACCCAAAGAGACGTGTTGCTACTTCAAACACACCATTTATTACATTTTCTAATTTAAAGTAAGGTTTGAGTTGCTCGTCATCAAGGTTAAAGAGTTCTTTCTTTAGTTTTTCAGAATAATAAGCACCATCCCATTTTTGAAGTGTGTCTATACCGTCTTGTGCTTTTGCAAAATTTTCTAATTGTGCAAACTCTCTCTCTGCTGCAGGTTTTGCTTTTTCTAAGAGTTCGTTTAGAAAATCTTTAACCTTAGCTGGTGTTTGTGCCATACGTTCTTCTAGTACAAAATGGGCGTGCGTGTCATAACCTAGTAGCTGTGCACGCTCGTGACGTAGGTTTACAATCTCAATGACGTTTTTTTGATTATCGTACTCATTACCTTTAAAGGCTTTGCTACCAAAGGCAAGAGAAAGCTCTTTGCGTAGCTCACGATTATCTGCATATTTCATAAAGGGAATGTAGCTAGGGTAGTCAAGTGTTACTACCCAGCCTTCTTTATCTCTAGAAGCTGCTTCTGCTGCAAAGGCTTCTTTTGCACTTGCAGGTACTCCAGCAAGATCTTCTTCATTTGTGAGGTGAAGCTCGTAGCTGTTGGTCTCTGCTAAGATGTTTTCACCAAAACTCAGTTTTAATTTTGCAAGAGCTGTGTCAATTTCGCGTAAGCGTGATTTTTTGTCTTCTGGTAGGTTTGCTCCATTACGAGCAAAACTTTTATATTTTTTTTCTAATAACGTTTTTTCTTCTACAGAAAGATCCAAATCATCTTTTTGGGCGTATATACTTTTAATACGCTCAAACAGTGTCTCGTTAAGAGTAACATCATTGCTAAAAGCGGTAAGAAGTGGCGATACTTCTTGTGCTATTTTTTGAATAGCCTCAGAGGTCTCTGCGCTATTAAGGTTAAAAAAAACACTAGAAATACGATCTAGTTGTTGACCTGAGTAGTCAAGAGCAGCAATGGTATTTTGAAAGGTAGGTGCCTCAGTATTATTTGTAATAGCATCTATCTCATTACGATTAATTTGTATCGCTTCCATAAAGGCTGGCTTAAAGTGCTCGTCCTTAATGTTATTAAATGGAGCTTCATTAAAGTCTTGTAAAAGTGGATTAGATGTAAGTGACATATGTGCTTTGAAAATTAGAATTCGTTATAAATGAGTGTTTTATCGAAAAAAATAAGCGTTTTATCGATATATGCAATAATTTTTATATGTTAGCAGTCTCTATTTGAAATAGATATATATTTGAGAAAATATGAAATTGATTTCCCCCAATCGATGTAGATATTAAAAAGGTTTGATTAATATTTAGAATGGTTAATAAATACAGTATCAATCCCCCACAACTGCATTGATAAAGACCGCTCGTAAGAGCGGTCTTTTTTTATTTAATGCTTTTTGCGCCTTCTATAACTTTTTGCTTGAGGCCTTCTTTATAGGCAAGCATTTTATCTTGTAGTTCGGTATCTCTTGCGCCTAGAATTTGTGCTGCAAGTATTCCAGCATTTTTTGCGCCATCTAGGGCTACTGTTGCGACAGGTACTCCGCCTGGCATTTGTAATATAGAGAGCACAGAGTCCCACCCATCTATAGAGTTGCGAGACTTAACTGGTACGCCTATCACTGGTAATGGTGATAAAGAAGCAACCATACCCGGAAGGTGAGCAGCGCCACCAGCACCAGCTATGATTACATTTATGCCACGCGTATGTGCATTTTTACTATAATCAAAAAGTTTATCTGGTGTGCGGTGTGCACTTACTATGTCTACCTCTATATCGATATCCATCTCTTTTAAGAAGTCTATAGCTTCTTGCATTACTGGGAGGTCACTCGTGCTTCCCATTATGATTCCTACTTTCATCGTGTTTGATTTATTGTGCGATTACTTTTATGCTTCCTTTTACCTTTTCGGCTATAGTTCTTGCTTTTTCTATATTGTGATCTACAATAGTTACGTGACCCATTTTTCTAAAAGGTCGCGTCTCCTTTTTACCATAAATATGAGGGGTCACACCGTCCATACCCATTATATGCTCTATGTTTTCATATTTTACTTGGCCAGTATAGCCTTCATCTCCTACTAGATTTACCATTACAGAAGCAACTTTACTATCTGTATTGCCTAGTGGTAGGTCTAAAATGGCTCTGAGGTGCTGCTCAAATTGGTTTGTAAAACTTCCCTCTATGCTGTAGTGACCACTGTTGTGTGGTCTAGGAGCAACTTCATTTACAAGTATCTCGTCATCTTCTGTCTGAAACATTTCTACAGCCAGTAAACCCACGTGACCGTAAGCATTAGAAACCTTCTCTGCAATATCTCGTGCTTTTTGTGCTACCGCTTCATCTATACGAGCTGGACAGATAACATACTCTACTTGGTTTGCCTCTGGGTGAAACTCCATCTCCACCACAGGATAGGTTTTAACATCTCCAGAGACATTGCGAGCTACTATTACGGCTAGCTCATTTTTAAATGGGATCATCTTTTCGGCGATGCAGGGTACTTCTGGTAATGTGTCGAGGTCACTTGCTGTGCGTACTACAGATACTCCTTTGCCATCATAGCCTCCTGTGCAAGATTTCCAAATAAATGGTAGGTTGTCTAGCCATTGTGGAGCTTCTTTTACCGCTTTCGCGAAAGCGTACTTCTCATAGCTTGCCGTAGGGATGTTATGCTTTTTATAAAAGTCTTTTTGTACACCTTTATCTTGTATGTTGCGTAAAACTGATGGTTGAGGATACACTTGTATGCCTTCCTTTTCTAATGTCTCTAGGGCATCAATATTTACGCTCTCTATCTCAAAGGTGAGCACATCTACCTTACGGCCAAATTCTACTACAGTATCATAGTCCATAAGACTACCTTGTGTAAAATGGTTGCAGGCAATCTTGCAGGGAGCCTCGTTGCTTGGGTCAAGTACGTAGGTCTGTATGTCATACTTGCGGGTGTCGTAAAGCATCATTTTACCTAGTTGACCACCACCTAAGATGCCTAATTTAAACTGAGAAGAGAAGTAATTTTTCATAAAATATAAGTTTTCGCGAAAGCGAAAAATAGTGGTTCAAAAATACAAAATCGTCTGAGAGTAACTCATAATTATGTATTCATATCGAGATAGCTATAAGGACTGATTTTCAAATACTATCTTTGCCCTTTATTATTTATGAAAAATACAATTACACTTCACGACCTAACGTTTGAAAAATCTATTTCAAAAACAGATGTGCAACACGCTGTAAATGGTGTGGCTGTGCGTCTTAATGAAGATTACAGAGGCAAGCGACCAGTGTTTCTTACAGTGCTTAATGGTGCTTTTTTATTTAGTGCAGAGCTCATAAAAAAGTTTGACCACGAGTGCGAGATGAGCTTTATCAAGGTGGCTAGTTATGATGGAACACAGCAAAGCGATGAGATTCATACCGTAATGGGAGCAGAGCCATCACTAAAAGGACGAGATATAATTGTGGTAGAAGATATAGTAGACTCTGGTAATACCATAGAGACTATTATAAAAATACTTGAACAAGAAGAGGTGGCGTCATATCGTATAGCCTCACTTTTATATAAACCAGAAGCCTATAAGAAACCGTATAAGGTAGATTATATAGGTCTGGAAATTTCTAACGATTTTGTGGTAGGGTTTGGTCTAGATTATAATGGCCTAGGGCGTAACCTCACATCAATATATAAACTTAAAAAAACTCATATGACCAATCTGGTTTTATTTGGCCCTCCAGGTGCCGGTAAAGGAACACAAGCCGAAGTTTTAAAAGAGAAGTATGACCTAGTGCATATAAGTACTGGTGATGTTTTTAGATACAACATAAAAAACGCTACAGAACTTGGAACACTGGCAAAGTCTTATATAGATAAAGGACAGTTAGTGCCAGATACTGTTACGATAGATATGCTTAGTGCAGAGGTAGAGAAAAATGCAGATGCAAAAGGTTTCATCTTTGACGGCTTCCCACGTACAGAGGCTCAGGCAGATGCTCTTGCAACATTGCTAGCTTCAAAAAATACAGAGGTCGCAGGTATGGTTGCATTAGAGGTAGATGATGAGGTGCTTGTACAGCGATTACTTGAGCGTGGTAAAACTTCTGGTCGTGCAGATGATGCAGATGAGGATGTGATACGTAATCGTATAAAAGTATATTATGCAGAGACAGCAATCTTAAAAGGATACTACGAGAAGCAAGATAAGTACCACGGAGTAGATGGGGTAGGTAGTATAGAAGAGATTACTGCAAGATTAAGTGACGTGATTGACACGTTATAGATTAGTGAAGAACTAATCATTACAATTAAATATAAAGGCTAGCTGAAAGATGACTGAAGGAAATTTTGTAGACTATGTAAAGATTCACACAACCTCTGGTAATGGAGGATCTGGATCTGCGCACTTACACCGCGAAAAGTTTATAGAAAAAGGAGGCCCAGACGGGGGTGATGGTGGTCGTGGTGGACATATTATAGTGCGAGGTAACTCAAACTTATGGACACTTATACACCTTAAATTTAAACGTCACTTGAGAGCTGGTCACGGAGGTAATGGTGCAAAGTCAAGATCTACTGGCCTAGATGGAGAAGATACCTATATAGACGTGCCTCTAGGTACCACCATAAAAGATACAGAGACAGATAAAGTCTTGTTTGAAATCACAGAGGATGGTCAAGAGTTTATCGCTGCCGAAGGTGGTATGGGAGGTCGCGGTAACTGGCACTTTAAAAGTAGCACTAACCAGACACCTAGATATGCACAACCAGGTATAGATGGTTATGAAGTCTCACTTACCTTAGAGCTTAAAGTTCTGGCAGACGTAGGTCTGGTAGGTTTTCCTAATGTAGGGAAGTCTACATTACTAGCATCTATCACGGCGGCCAAACCAAAAATTGCAAATTATGAGTTTACCACCCTTAAGCCCAATTTAGGTATAGTACAGTATCGCGATTACAGATCATTTGTAATGGCAGATATACCAGGTATTATAGAAGGAGCCTCAGAGGGTAGAGGGATAGGTCACCGATTTTTACGCCACATAGAGCGCAACTCTACATTACTCTTTATGATTCCGGCAGATGCAGATAGTATCTCAGAGCAATACAAGATTTTGCTCAATGAGCTCAAAAAGTATAATCCAGAAATGCTCGACAAGAGTAGAATGATTGCTATTACAAAGAGTGATATGCTGGATGATGAGCTTAAGGCAGAGCTTTCTGAAGAGCTTGATAGAGAACTTCCTATTCCCTATTTATTTATCTCTGCAGTTGCACAACAAGGTCTTGTAGAACTTAAAGACGCCCTGTGGAAAATGATGAATGAGTAGTTTTACGCTTTCGCGAAAGCGTGATAATGAAACTTTTAGATATTAAATGTAAGTGGTTTCTTTCGTCGATAGTAGTTTATTAACTATTTTCGGCGGAAGAAACCATTTTTATATTTATGAAACGACTATTACTCACTTCTTTTCTACTATTTATAGTATTCCCTTTAATTGCTCAGTGTCCAACTTCCAGTATTACACTTTCTTCACAGGCAGATGTAGATGCTTTTATTATTGACTATCCGAATTGTACGGGCTTACAAGCAGATTTATATATAAGCGGATCAGATATTACAGATCTAAGTCCTTTGCAGAATCTAGAATCTTTAGAAAATATTAATATTAGCAATAATGATAATTTAATTACTCTTAATGGTTTGCAAAATATACAGACTATTACAGATTTTAATTTTATTATAAATAATAATCCGATGCTTGAAAACCTTGATGGTCTTTCAGGTTTATTTAATGTTGATGTAGAGTTTTTTGACATCTCGTTTAATGCCTCATTAGTTGATCTAGATGGTCTGGCTAATGCCTCTATAACAACTAGAGATTTCTCTATAATGGGTAATAATGTTTTAGAAAATTTTGATGGGCTAATAGGTACTTCTGAAATTATAGATGCTTCAATGTTTACTATAGTTAATAATCCAGCGTTAGTGTCGATAACAGGTTTGGCAAATGCAGAGATTACCGGCGCATTTGATTTTCTAATTGCAAATAACAGTACGTTGTCTAGTCTAGATGGTTTAGAAGGGGTTTTTGGTTTTATAGATATTATTAGTATAAATAATAACGATGCTCTTGAAAGTATTAGTGCCCTCTCTGGAGTAGATACAGTAGGTATGGTAATAGTTATGAATAACCCGACCCTAACCACATTAAATGGCTTAGATGGATTAGAAACTGGGTATAATGACTTTTTATCTATTGAGATTATTGATAATAGTAGTTTGATTGATATAAGTGCATTAAATGGGATTGACAGATTTACATTAACAAATTTATCAGTTAATAATAATTCAGCCCTTTCAGAATGTAGTTCTTATCTCTTGTGTAGCATCTTGCAAGATGAGAGTAGTTCTACCAGTTTTGAAATTTATGATAATGCACTAGGCTGTAATAGTACAATAGAAATAGAAGAAAACTGTGTTGCTTGCCCTTCTGGCGATCTTATTTTAAACTCTCAAGCAGAGGTTGATGCTGTAGGTGTAGATTATCCAGAATGCTCAATAATAAGTGGACTAGTTATAGACGGTGATGATATTACAGACTTGTCTCCTCTTTCTAATATTTCTAATGTACTTGGTAATATCATTATTAAAAATAATAATATGTTACAAACCCTTGAGGGGTTAAATAATCTCTCATCATTTACTGGTAGTGAATTAAGTATCGTGAATAATCCATTAATTACAAGTATAAGTGCTTTAAATAATCTTGTAAATTTAAATGAGAACTCTGAGCTGGTTGTTAAGGTAGAAAATAATACGATGCTAGCCTCTTTGCAAGGGCTGGGGAGTATTGATTTTACAAATGTCATAGAGGCTTACATTGTTAATAATGATGCGTTAGTTAATCTAGTAGGGCTTGAGAATGTTACATTCTTATTTACATTAGTGATAAGTGATAATGATGGTTTAACTTCATTAACAGGCTTAGTTAATTATAATGAGGGGATGGATATTTTAATAAATAATAACGCGAGCCTCTCAGAGTTAGACTTACCCAATTTCACAAGTATTCAATATTTGACAATCTCAAATAATCCAACACTTCAAAATCTCGATGGCCTAAACTCTCTACAAAATGTTTATGTAGGCATATCTCTTGAAAATAATGTATTGCTAACTAATATAGATAGTTTAAATAATATTGATTTAAGTAATGATACAGGAGAGATAATAATAACTGACAATAGTTCTTTAAGCTCTTGTAGTATAGATTATATATGTTCTTATCTTGAGGGAGAAGGTGTGCTTACAGTTGCAAATAATAATGAAGATTGTAATACACTAGATGAAATAAATATATTTTGCGCGCCGTGTGAATATCCTGTAGTTTTAAATAGTCAAGCGGATGTAAATAATTTTCCAATACTTTATGCAGAGTGTCCAAACTCTCTATTAAATGGTCTTCTAATTCAAGGTGAAGATATTGTAGACTTAGCACCTCTAAGTATAATAACTAATGTTGAAAATGGTCTTATAGTAGCTGGGAATCCACTTTTAGAAAGTCTAGAAGGTTTGGAGGGGCTTACAAGTGTAGATTTATTTGAAATAAACGAAAATAATCAACTGTCATCTCTTGCTGCTTTCTCATCACAACTCACAATAAACAATCTTAATGTTTTAGGAAATAGTTCTCTAACAAGCTTGAGTGGGTTTGAAAATGTAATGCATATTGAGCATTTAGTTTTGTTCAGTGCTACCGGTTTAGTCTCGCTTGACGGTTTTCCCACTAGCCAGACATCTATAGGAAATATAGACATCTTTGAAACCACCAATCTAAATGATATTACCGCTCTTTCAAACATATCTACAGCTGAGAGTGTAAACATTGGTTTAAATCAATCGCTTGATAATCTAGAAGGTCTTGAGGGGCTAACCACTATTCAGTCTAACTTAGCTATAAGTGCTAACCAAGTACTTATGAGCCTCCAAGGATTACATAATTTGTCATTAGAAATATCAGAAATATCTATAACATTTAATCCAGTGTTAACTGACATAAGTGCAATAGGCGGCGTGATGACAAGTTCTCTCACGTCATTGCAAATTGAAGATAACTTGCTTCTAGAAGTTTGTAGTAATCTCGCAATTTGTAATTATCTCAACGATGGAGGTAATGCTGTGATAGCTAATAATAGTGAGGGATGTAATAGTATTGCCGAAATTCAAGAAGCTTGTGAGGCGTATTTTAATATAATCTCTGGCACGGTAGCTTTTGATTTTAACAATGATGGTTGTGATGTGTCAGATTATGACGCCAGTAATATTTTAGTTACCACTACTGGTGAGGGAGAAACATATACCTCCATTACAGATGAGAGTGGATATTATGAGTTATTTGTTCCAGAAGGAGTATACGTGTCTTCAGTTGTTCAATCATCATTGCCAGTCGGATTTACGGGAGCACCAGATACTATCGAAACCGTTTTTGAGGGGTTGACAGAAAGCACTGAGGTGAGTTTTTGTTTAATTGCAGAAAATGATACTACAGATGTGAGTATCTCTCTACTCCCCTTACAAGATCCTAGGCCTGGACTTGAAGCCCAATATATTATACAATTTGAAAATCTAGGCGCACAAACCGTGAGCGGAGATATCTTATTTGAATTTGATAATGAGATTATGTTTTATTTAAATTCTTCATTATCTACTTCTGCTATAAATGAAACGAGTATTGAATGGACTTATGATAATCTAGCGCCTTTTGAGAGTAGATCATTTCTTGTAAATTTTGAATTATTTATACCGCCTACAGTACAGGGCGGGGAGGAGTTAAACTCGCTTGTACAGATCACCCCACTTGATAGTGATATAGATACAAGAAACAATACACAGGGTATAAAGGAAGTTGTTGTAAACTCTTACGATCCTAATGATAAAAAGGTAATACAGGGTTCAGAAATTTTTGAGGAGCAAGTAGGAGATTATTTAGATTATCTTGTGCGTTTTCAAAATACTGGTACAGCAGATGCATTAGAAGTAGTAGTTACTGATACGCTAAGTGATAATCTAGACTGGAGCACATTTAGAATACTAGATGCAAGTCACGATTACCGTGTAGAAATTACAAATGAGAATGAAATTGCTTTTATTTTTGAAGACATAAACCTCCCTCCAGAAGAGGTAGATGCTCCAGGTAGTAATGGCCATATTGCTTTTGAAATTAAAACAAAAGATGATCTTGTACTAGGTGATAGTGTAGATAATACAGCAAATATTTATTTTGACTTTAATGAACCTATTATCACAAATACTGTTGTCACAACTGTTGTAGAACCATTGGCATTAGAAGATTTTAATCAAATAGAAGTTAAAATATACCCTAACCCAGTTCAGACGTTATTTACAGTCGAGTTGCCTACCTTTGTTGAAGTTTACAATATAAGAGTATTGTCTATTCAAGGTCAAGAACTTATGAAGTCTAAGGCTACAGATGTAGATATTTCTAACTTAGCTAGAGGAATTTATTTTCTAAACATTAAAACATCTCAGGGTATTTATACAAAGAAGATCGTTAAGAACTAACAAAATATAATAATCCGTGTAAACCTTTGTTATCTTTATGCAAAACAAAGATTTATGCGGATTTTTTTATACCTCATTATATGTGCGCTACTCACGAGTTGCGGGACAACATTTGTAGACTATGATTATGATGCAAAGGTAGACTTCTCAAAGCTCACCTCTTATAATTATGACTTCTCTGAAGCAACTGGACTGCTGGAATTTGACGAGCGTAGAGTGGTGAAGTATACAGATAGTATACTGCAATCTCGCGGTTATATTAATACGGAGACTAATGACTTTTTTATAAAAATCACATCAGAAGAGTATGAGACACGCTCTAGAAATACCTTAGGCGTAGGTGTAGGAGGCGGTGGAGGTACTGTAGGTGTAGGTGTGAGTGGCGGCATACCCATAGGCGGTCCAGAGCGACACCTCAAGATGGTTGTCACTGTTTATAAAGCAGTAGGTAATCAACCTACGGTATGGGAGGCTATAAGTGAGAGCGATATTAAAGTAAACGCAAAACCTGATAAACGGGATGCACATTTTAAAAGGCTAGTAGAAAAAATTTTTAACAAATTTCCGCCAGAGCAGTAATTGTACTTTGGCACCATAATGGTATATATTTGATTAAAATAATATGATGAAAAAGTGGTTTATTATTCTGTTGTTTCCTGTGGCGCTATGTGCTCAGAATGGGAGTGATAACGCTTTCGCGAAAGCGGAAACTTATTTCAAACAATCTAAGTACAAGCTTGCAAAGCCGCTCTTTTTAAATTATTTAAAAACGCATCCAAAAGATCCTCAAACCCTAGAATATCTAGGAGATATAGAAGGATATGCAAAAAACTGGGATGGAGCAATTCCTTATTACGAAAATCTAGTAGAAAAGTACCCAAACAACGCAAACTACCATTATAAATATGGAGGTGTACTGGGTATGAAAGCTCTTGCTGTAAACAAGCTGAGAGCCGCTACAATGATAGGAGACATAAAAGAACAATTTGAAACTGCAGCAACGCTAGATCCATCACATATAGAAGCACGCTGGGCACTTGTAGAATTTTATATTCAAATACCTGGTATAATAGGCGGTAGCGAGGCAAAGGCAAGAAAATATGCAGACCAGCTACTTGATATCTCAAAAGTAGATGGATATCTCGCTCACGGCTATATTGCAGAGTATAATGATAAACCTAAGCAAGCAGAGTACAATTACATAAAAGCTGTTGAGGTAGGTGGCTCTGTTACTTGTTATGCAAAATTACAAGAGCATTATGAGAAGAATAATGAACCACAAAAAGCCTTTGAAACGGCTTATGAGGCACAACAAAAACACGCTCAAGAAAACAGGTTGCAGTATCAGCTAGGTAAGGTGGCTGGACAGTACGGTATAGGGCTTGATCAAGGTATTACAGGTTTACATCATTATATAAAATATCACTCTGCGGCAGATGGTGTACCTAAAGATTGGGCATACCTACGTCTTGCTCAAATCTATAAGCATAAAGGTGATAAAGAAAAAGCAGAGCAGTGGATTAATAAAGCACTTGCTAGTAGGTCAGATTTTAAAGAGGCTCTGCAAGAGCGCAAAGCCATTATGAATTTATAATACTAAGGTAGTAGCGCAGGATTTATGTCACCTACATTTTCTTTAAGATAGCTATCTATAAAAGTGTCTGTAAAGTGCTCACTTCCTAGTAAGTTTGCAGCTTGTAATTGCGACTTTATATCCAGCGCTTGATATGCTTTGAGGTAATCTAGTGAGAGTGCTTTATAGCTATAATGCCAGGGCTCATATTTAAAACCTTTTCTGTCATAAGTATCTGTGTAGACTAGGTAAAAGCCAAAACTATTTGCTTTTACATCCATCCATTCTTTAAACTTACAGAAGGGACCACTACCGTGAAATTTTGATGGAATTAGTAATCCGCTAGTCACTCCTGGTGTGGCGTCTACAATATCTATATCTGTACCCCAGTGATGCCTTGAGGTGCCAGGTATGGTAGAGTACTCAATAATTTTATTGATGGTTGCAAGGTGGCTTAGACCGCTTTCGCGAAAGCGTTTATACTTACGTTCCCATATTCTGTTTTGATGATTGTAATCTCTGTAGCTTGATACCACTTGAAATTTTATACCATCTTTGCGTGCTGCAGCTTTCATCTCTTCAAAGGCGATGGCAGCTTCTGGTCTAAGTTTATATGCTGAGGTTTTTGTGAGCAGTGGTGAGCCTTTTCCTAGTAATTCACTTTCACTTATAGACTGCCATATTGCACCACTAGCTGAAAGTGGGAGAGAGCTAGCGAGCAGTCCTAGTGCGGTGAGTTTTGAAAATGATCTTCTGTTCATACGAGCTGTTTTTTCATTCGGTAATGAGGTCCCACTTTTGGAATATCAAATTGAGTGCCATCTATTGTGTAACCTAAGTTCTTGTAAAACTGTAGAGCAACAACTCGGGCATTAAACCATAATAGTGTTTTGCCTTTTTCTTTGAGTAGCATCTCGCCTCTTTTTAGTATGAGTTCTGCGATGCCTTTTCTTCTATACTCTGGTAAGACAGCCATACCTCTTAATCTATATTGTGAACCAGTAAAGTCTGGGTGACTATCATCCATAAAACTTGCAACGCCTATAATGGTACCGTTATAAAACATACCTAGATGAAAGGTGCTAGACTGCTCATCTGCCTCCATATACACATCTTCTAGTGGACGACCTTTTCTTAAAACTGGATGTCGCACAGGCCAGGTTTCTTTGGCGCTTATTTCTTTAAGTTGATAAGCATCATTTTTAAGATGATATAACCTAGTAGGCATATCGTGATGTGTAATGGTCTTTATGTAAGAGAATCCTTGATTGTCTAGTAAGGTTTGTGAGGCAATATTATCAAAATGGGTACGAGCAATTATGTAGGGTAATTTCAAAGTCTCAAAGGCATATGTTATGCAAGCTTGAGCACTTTCTGAAGCATAGCCTTGTCTCCAGTGTTTTTTATATAATCTATAACCAAGATCGACCTCTCTACCTTCCGGGTTATACTTGAGACCGCACCAGCCTATAAAGGCTTCATCACTTTTGCGTACAATGGTAAGTCTTCCTAGCCCTGTCTCACTAGTTGTGTCGGGATTATGATAAACTGTGCTTATGTAGTTTTGTACAAATACTTGTGCTTCTAAAACGTCTTTAAAAGGAGCGTCTCCCGTATACTTAATGACCTCTGGATCTGTATTCATTAGATACAAATGCTCAGCATCTTTAATTCTAAATGGTCTTAAATACAAACGCTCTGTCTCCAGAATAGGCATTAGGCAAGCACATCTTTAAAATCTGGATTACGGTCAAATTGAACTTCGGCAAAAGGACATAGCGGGTTTATTTTTAACCCTCTCTCTCTCGCAAAATCAACAGTGTGAGCCACAAGTCTTGAGGCAAAGCCTTTACCTTCTTCTGGAATTTTTGTTTCGGTATGGTCTATCGTTATGACAGCGTCTTTATCTTTAGAGTACGTAAGTTCTGAGATGATACCATTATCTCCCTTCATATAAAAAACACCTCTATCTTCTCTTTCTTTATGCTGGATATTCATATCTCTCCTTTTCTATTAAAAGATGAAATATAGATTAAAGTGTTCTAGAAACGAGTGATTTTAGGAAAAATTTAGCGGTTTATGTAAAACGCACCGGCTTGATCTTTTTGATCTTTAAGTTTAAGCACATAGTAATAGGTCCCCACAGGCAGTTTGTTATCTTCTGCAATAGTTACTCTTCCTTGTGAAGTTCCATCAAAAGAATTGTCATAGTTTTTCATACTAAAAACTTCTACACCCCATCTATTAAAAATAAAAAGCTCATTATCTGGACTAGTCTCAAGACCTTCTATCACAAAGGTTTCATTAATTCCATCTCCGTTGGGGGAGAAGAATGTATAGACATTGATACCACTTCCAGCTTTGAGAACAGACCCAAGCGTGTATGCCGAAAAGTCGTTAGGATCAAAAAGCTCAGAAGTAATCTCGCCATTTATCTCATTACCAGAAAAACTAGCATTTCCCAAATTCACCCATCTATTTAAAACATTAGAAAAGCCTACAACACGCAGTGAGCTCAAGCCATCTGCAAGTACCG
The DNA here is from genome assembly GCA_020628615.1 of Dokdonia sp. GTDB lineage: Bacteria > Bacteroidota > Bacteroidia > Flavobacteriales > Flavobacteriaceae > Dokdonia. The sequence continues at coordinate 369 of JAHDEV010000047.1, read as the reverse complement.
GCACTTGAGTATCTTCATCCCAAGTAAGTTTTGCTTGTACTGGTAGCGGCCCGTTCAAATCCCAATACTCATTAGGATCTATAACAGATAATGTGTTTTCAAACAGGTCAGTGTTAAATGATCCAGGTAATGTACTAGGAGTGTCTGGATTTTCAAAAAAGTAAGCTGCTTGATAGGTTGTTATGGCCGGGTTGAGAGGAATCACCGTAAGCTGGCGAATTTTAAAGTCATCTCCTATAGGAAAGTCAAATTCTAGGTTACCTTGATTTGTAACATAACCATCTACGTGATTACTATCGCTTTCACCCAGATAGATCGCATTGTTTGTGAAGTCAAGATTAATACCAAGGTCTTCACGAGGAGTGGTAA
>JAHDEV010000234.1 GCA_020628615.1 Dokdonia sp. | reverse complement strand
TTATGCTTAAACTTATAGCCTCTAGCTGGGCTCATCTGTATACCATCTCGTATACTAGCGTGTATATACTCATCGTAGAGTATAAGATCCCCGCGCTGCGGCACACTCTGAAAGAAGCCTACGTTTGCATCATACCCACTATTAAAAACAAGTGCGCTCTCAGCTTTATGAAAATCTGCTAGCGCCTCCTCCGCACGAGCGTATAGCTTGTGATTACCAGACAGCAATCTGCTCCCTGTGGCTCCATTTGCACTAAGCTGCTCTTCTTGCAATATAGCCTGAGCGCGTGCTGTAATTTTCTGGGCGATGCTACTATTACTAGAAAACCCTAAATAATCGTTTGACGAGAAGTCCACGAGATTTGCTGGAGGCGTGAGCACTCGTAGTGCTTGCGTAGCTTTTCGAGCATCTAGTTTTTTCTGTAATTTTTTTGGTAACATATGGTAAAGATACTTCACCAATGTGACATTTTGTAGGGATAGAAGTGCCGTTAGTTTCTTACTTTTAAAATCTAAACTTTCCTTTATGAGATTACTTCTTATTGCATTACTCTTAAGCTCCTTTTGTATCGCTCAAACTAATGAGTATAGCATCTCCTTTGAGAATGCCGTACATCACGAGGCCAGCATTGCTATTACCTTCCCAGAACTTAAACAGAAGACCGTTACCGTACGTATGAGTAGATCATCTCCGGGACGTTATGCCATACACGAGTTTGCAAAAAATGTATTTGACTTTAAGGCAACAAACAGTAAAGGAGAAACACTAGAGGCTACCAGACCAGATCCATACTCTTGGGAGATCAAAAATCACGATGGAGAAATAAACGTATCCTACACACTCTTTGCAAATAGGGCAGATGGCACGTACTCACAAATAGATGAGTCACACGCACACCTCAATATGCCTGCTACATTTATGTTTATGGAGGGAGAAGAGCATCGCCCTATCAAGATAGACTTTAATGTAAGGAGAGACTTAAACTGGAAAGTTGCTAGCCAACTCAAAAAAGTCTCACAAACAACATTTACAGCACCAGATTTACAATACTTTTTTGACAGCCCTACAGAGGTAAGTGATTACCAGTTGCGAGAGTTTATGGTAGATGGTAAAAACATACGCTTTGCATTGCATAGTGATGACAGTGCAGAAGATTTTGACGCCTACTGGAAAAAGGTAAAAGCCATTGTACTTGCACAAAAAGAAGTGTTTGGAGAGTTGCCTGCCTATGATTTTGGCGAGTACACCTTTCTTGCCTGTTACGCCCCTCACGTATCTGGTGATGGGATGGAACACCGCAACAGTACGATACTTACCGATAGAGAATCACTAGCAGCTGGTGGTATGGAAGGCAATATAGGAACGGTTTCTCACGAGTTTTTTCACTCGTGGAATGTCGAGCGCATACGCCCAGCAGATCTCGAGCCCTTTGACTTTACAGCAGCAAATATGAGTGGTTCTCTATGGTTTGCCGAAGGTTTTACAAGCTACTACACTAACTTAATTCTTGCTCGCGCAGGCGTTATCACCAGTGAAGATTATGTAAAAGGACTCAACCGAACGTTCAACTATGTATGGAACTCGCCTGCCCGCGATTATTTTAACCCGATTGAGATGAGCTACCAGGCACCTTTTGTAGATGCCGCGACCTCTGTAGATCCTGTAAATAGAAACAACACCTTTATCTCATACTACTCTTATGGAAGTGTGCTGGGTCTAGCGCTTGACCTCTCACTGCGCCAGCAAGGGCTTAATCTAGATGACTATTTTAAAGCGGTGTGGAATCAGTTTGGAAAAAAGGAGGTCTCATACAGTATTCAAGATCTTGAAAATGTACTCTCTGGGTATGCGGGTGACGCTTTCGCGAAAGCGTTCTTCTCTCAATACATTTATGATAGTCAGATGCCAGATTATCAAAACCTACTATCAAATGCGGGACTGACAATCACACAAGACAAAAACAAGCCTTATCTAGGACTACGTGTAAACGCCTCTGAAAGCGGATTACGTATTGCTAGCCCAACTTCAAAAGGCTCGCCTGCATATGTTGCAAAGCTTAATAAAGGAGATCTTATTACTGCAATAGATGGAGCAGCGATAACAACTGTAGATGCCTATAATGCGCTAGTTAAAA
>JAHDEV010000046.1 GCA_020628615.1 Dokdonia sp. | reverse complement strand
ATACGGTAACAGAAAGCGCCTTTGAAAACCAGCAAGAGGTTGTTCAAAACGAAAAGAGACAACGTGTAGATAACAATCCTTATGGGCATACAAGCTGGGTACTTGATAAAAATATTTATCCAGAAGGTCACCCATATAACTGGCAAGTTATAGGCGAGCTAGAAGATTTACAAAATGCTACGGTAGATGATGTACGTGAGTTTTATGACAAGTTTTATGGTCCTAATAATGCGACACTTGTACTAGCGGGAGATTTTAAAACCGCAGATGCAAAGGCGCTTATAGAAAAGTACTTTGGTGAGATTAAAAAGCGTCAAGAGGTTGCACCACTTGAAGCACAGCCAGTAACTATCGCAGAAACTAAGAAGCTTTACCACGAAGACAATTTTGCGCAAGCACCGCAATTACACCGTGTGTACCCTACGGTACAGCAATACACTGATGATGCATATGCACTAGACTTTCTAGCAGAAATCATTTCAAGTGGTAAAAAAGCACCTTTATATAAAGTGCTAGTAAAAGACAAAGACCTTACCTCAAGAACTGTTGCATATAATAATAGTCAAGAGATTGCAGGTGAGTTTCATATCATCATCACAGCAAATAGCGGTGTAGATCTAGATCAGGTAGAAGCTGGTATAGATGAAGGTATCGCAAAGTTTGAAGCAGAAGGCGTTACAGATAAAGACATTGAGCGCATCAAGGCCGGGCTTGAAACTCAGTTTTATAACGGTATAAGTAGTGTAAACGGTAAAGCGTTTCAACTAGCGAGTTACAATGTATTTGCTGGAGAGCCAGACTTTATTGAGAAGGATATAGAAAACATCAAGGCGGTTACAAAAGAAGATGTAATGCGTGTGTACAACACGTACATAAAAGGTAAGCCTTTTGTACAAACCAGTTTTGTACCTAAAGGACAGATGGATCTTATTGTAGAAAACTCTGTAAAAGCCGAAGTGGTAGAAGAAGAAATCACTGAGAATGTTACTAAGGTTGTAGAAGATGAAGAAAAAGAAATAGTAAAAACACCTTCAAAAATAGATCGCTCTAAGCCACCAGTTGTAGGAGAGGCTCCAAAACTAAGCATCCCAGAATCTTGGGAAGCAGAGCTGTCTAACGGGATAGATGTATATGGTATTTCTCAAAACGAAATTCCTACCGTAAACTTTAACCTAGTTATAGAAGGAGGTCACCTACTAGATAGTATGGACAAGAATGGAGTTGCAAATCTTATCACAGATATTATGATGGAAGGTACTGCAAATAAAACTCCAGAAGAGCTTGAAGAGGCTATTGAGTTGCTAGGAGCTAGCATTAATATGTACACTTCTCGTGAGGCTATTACAATACAAGGTAACACGCTTACACGTAATTTTCCCGCAACAATGGATCTTATAGAAGAAATTCTGTTTGAGCCTAGATGGGATGAAGAAGAGCTAGGTCGTATCAAGACGGCTACTATAAACAGCATTAAACGTCGCTCTGCAAACCCTAATGCGGTTGCAAGTAACGTATATAACAAAGTGCTTTATGGTGAAGATCACATTTTTTCATACCCTACGAGCGGTACAGAAGAGTCTGTAGAAGCAATAACAATGCAAGATCTTAAAGATTTTTATGCAAATAACTTCTCACCATCTGTGAGCCGTTTTCACATAGTAGGTAAAATAGATAAGAGTGATGCACTTGCAGCCCTAAGTGACCTAGAGTCTAAGTGGGAAGCAAAAGAAGTTACCATACCAGAATATCCAGTAGCAAATAATAGAGATAAGTCTTCACTTCTATTTGTAGACATTCCTAATGCAAAACAATCTGTAATAAATATAGGATACATCGGGATGGCTCGTACAGATAAGGACTTCTACCCTGCAGAGGTGATGAACTACAAACTGGGAGGATCTTTCTCTGGAGCTGTAAATCTCATATTACGTGAAGAAAAAGGATATACCTATGGAGCACGTACTTACTTTAATGGGTCAAAAATACCAGGTACATTTACTGCATCATCTAGTGTACGTACCAACACGACAGGTGAATCTGTTGAGATTTTTAGAGACCAGATTAAGGCATATAAAGAAGGTATCTCACAAGATGACCTTGACTTTACAAAAAATGCGCTTATAAAGTCTAATGCACGACGCTTTGAGACGCAATTTGCCCTGCTAGGTATGCTACAAGAGCGCAGCGCTTACGACCTTCCAACAGATTATATTGAGAAGGAAGAAGATGTTATTAGAAATATGACACTAGACCAGCACAAAGCATTAGCAAATAAATATCTTGATGAAAACAAGATGGCTTACCTGGTAGTAGGTGATGCTGCCACGCAGTTTTCTCAGTTTAAAGATATGGGCTTTGATGAGGTAAAAATGCTAGACAAAGATGGTAATGAGGTAGACCTTACCAAGGTGAAGCAATAATCACAATCCTCTATATATTTAAAAAGGGCCTCTTTTCGAGGCTCTTTTTTTTGTGGGTATGAGTACGCTTTCGCGAAAGCGCATAAAAAAACCTCCTACATCGCTGCAGAAGGTTATATATCGTAAAAGCGAGAGCTACTAGTTGTTCTCTTGCTCTCTCTTAAGCTTACGTTCTTCTCTTTTTTCTTTCATAAATTCAATAAATGAACCTCCTACCCAGTAAGGGATTACAAAAGTAAGAAGGAAAATCATTAACCAAAATCCTATAGTAAGGATGGTTAAAAATGCGAGAAAACCTAAATATTGGTCAAAATCGAACATAGGATGGTGTCTTTTCTAATTTGTAGCAAAGATACTTGATAATATATATGTCACACAAGAGAAAAAATAGATTTATTGACAGCTTATCAACGATGCAAAATGAAGCCAAATGTTTAAATTTGTCTTCCTAATTTCTAACATAATTCACAATGGAATATAGAATCGAAAAAGATACAATGGGCGAGGTACAAGTACCCGCAGATAAATTATGGGGAGCACAAACTGAGCGCTCTCGCAATAACTTTAAAATAGGAGCTCCTGGCTCTATGCCTATTGAAGTGGTACACGGCTTTGCGATTCTTAAAAAAGCAGCGGCTTACACAAACTGTGAGCTAGGTGTACTACCGGTTGAAAAGAGAGATCTTATTGCTGCTGTATGTGATGAGATACTTACAGGTATGCACGATGACCAGTTCCCACTAGTTATCTGGCAAACGGGATCTGGAACACAGAGTAATATGAATGTAAACGAGGTGATTGCAAATAGAGCACACCAACTTGCAGGAAAGAAAATAGGTGAAGGTGATAAAACGCTAGCGCCTAATGATGATGTAAATAAATCACAATCTTCTAACGATACGTTCCCTACGGGAATGCACATTGCAGGCTATAAAAAGATTGTAGAAAACACAATACCAGGAGTACGCACTTTACGTGATACGCTTAAAGCGAAAGCAGATGCTTTTAAAAACGTGGTAAAAATAGGTCGTACACATCTTATGGATGCCACTCCCCTTACACTGGGTCAAGAGTTTTCTGGTTATGTATCACAACTAGATCACGGTCTTAAAGCACTAGAAAACACACTAGATCACTTAGCAGAACTTGCTCTAGGAGGAACAGCAGTAGGTACGGGTCTTAATACTCCTAAAGGATATGCAAAACGCGTGTCTGAGTATATGGCAAAATTTTCTGGTCATCCTTTCCGTACGGCAGATAATAAGTTTGAAGCACTTGCTGCTCACGATGCTATTGTAGAAACTCACGGGGCGTTAAAACAACTTGCAGTATCTCTTAACAAGATTGCAAATGACATACGCCTTATGGCATCTGGACCACGTAGTGGTATAGGTGAAATTACGATACCTGCAAATGAGCCAGGTTCTTCTATTATGCCAGGTAAAGTAAACCCTACTCAATGTGAGGCACTCACAATGGTTTGTGCACAAGTTATGGGTAATGATGTCGCTATAGGTGTAGGTGGTATGCAAGGACACTATGAGCTTAATGTATTTAAACCTATGATGGCTTCAAACCTTTTACAGTCTGCACAACTTATAGGTGATGCTTGTGTATCTTTTTCTGAGCACTGTGCATCTGGTATTGAGCCAAACGAGGCAAGAATTAAAGAATTACTTGATAACTCATTAATGCTAGTCACTGCCTTAAATACAAAAATAGGTTACTACAAAGCTGCCGAAATAGCAAATACGGCACATAAAAATGGTACAACCTTAAAGACAGAAGCTGTAAACCTAGGATACGTAACTGCCGAAGAATTTGACGAGTGGGTACGACCTGAAGATATGGTTTAATTCTTATACCAAATACTCAAGTTAATCGATGAAATGCACAAATTTATCGATTAACTTGTTTTTACCAGTAAGTTACCCTATATTTGCGATCCCAAATCATAAGAAATGAAACTACTATTGGTTCTCTTAAGCTTCCTGCTTTGCAGTGTGAGCCTACCACCAGAGACCATTACTTATCTTAAGGATGCTTCGGGCACACACAACATAACAAGTGTAAAACGTGCTGAATTTACAGAGTTGCATTCAGAAAACTTAGGAGTAGATAATGGTATTTACTGGTTTAAAATAAAAAATATATCTCAACCTAGAGCTATATTAGAACTTCAGACAGCACACGTTACAGATCTTGAATTATATGATAATGATGGAGTGCTTATTTCTGTAATGAATAACACGAGATTTCCCTCGTATTTTATAAGTAAAGATTTACACAGCTTCCCTCTTTATCTAAAAGGTAACTTCCCGCTAGAGTCCTATTTTCCCATAACGATTTCTAACGAAGGCGAATATGCAAAAAATGATCGCGTGAATATGCTAGGTATAGGCTTCTTTTATGGGACCAGTATAGCTTTACTTATTGCAACGCTTATATTTTTCTTTATAGTCAAAAACACAAAATTTCTATTTTTTGCATTTATCATTTTTGGTATACTGCTTAGTGTAATAGCTCAAGATAACATCCTTAACTTCTTAGGTATTAATTTAGGCAACCCATTATATATGGAAGCGCTAGGTCATTATTCTGTAGGTATTATGGCGTTGTTTTTTATGGTCTTTTACCTCAACTTGAGAAAAAACCAACAATGGATTAAGTATGCAATGATTTCTATAATTGCTGTTTCTACTGTCTCATTAATATATTTTGTAATTACTAAGCTGCTTTGGGGGCTTATACTGGTTAACTCTTGTTCTATACTAGCAACTGCCCTTCTCTGGATTCTTATATTAAGAATTGCTAGTGGACCTAAACGCTATATACTCCTATTAATTTACTCTGTAAATCTATTTTTCTTAGTTAATGTATTTGTATTCCATCTATTAGGAATCACACTGCTGGAGCGTAGCACTTTTGATGGAGCGGGAATTGCTTTACTAAACTTTACCCTAATTGCTGTACTCCTATTACTCTCCTTTTATGGTATCCAAACTACGGGGGTAATAATGAAGCACAAAATAAAAAGGTATGTAGAAGAGCTTAAAGAATTAAATACCTATAGAAATATACAAGACACAGATGATGATTATCTAGAGTCTCTTATTTACCAATTTAAACTTGAAAATATAGAGGTAAAAATACTAGATGACATTGCTAAGGGCTTAAGTAATGAAGCTATTGCTTCAAAGTATAACTTAACTACAGATCGCTTAAACCAATTAACAAAAAGTCTCTATACCAAGCTTGGTTTAGAGACTTCTGGTGATTTACAAAATCTAGCTTTTTAAGCCGTTTTCTTCTTTATATAATACTTTCTGTATCTCATATATGATACTGTACCAAACACCGTGAGAATAGCGGCTGTAATGAGTATCTTATGGTCTGCTATGTCACCTCCACTCTGGTATGCGTGTAGTCCAGATAAGTAGTAATTTACCCCAAAGTAAGTAAACATAATACTACCTAATGCTACGATAGAGACAAAGTTAAATAGCCATCTACCTCTCAATCCAGGTATTAACCTCATATGTATCACAAAGGCATAAACGATAAGTGAGATAAGCGCCCAAGTCTCTTTTGGGTCCCAGCCCCAGTAACGCCCCCAGCTCTCATTTGCCCACTGACCTCCCAAAAAGGTACCTATGGCAAGTAATACCATACCTACGGTAAGAGCAAGCTCATTAATGATGGTTATCTCTTTAATATTAAGATCCATCTTTTCCTTATTTTTTTCTGTTGTAAATATCATTAAGAATAACGAAACAACGCCTAGAATAGCTCCTAGTGTAAAAGGACCATAACTCGCTACAATTACTGCAGTATGAATCATTAACCAGTAACTATCTAATACTGCTTGTAAATTCTCTATCTCTGGATTCATCCAGTTCATAGAGGCTGCCCATAGTATAAAAGCGCCCACAAATGCCGTACTAGCAATAGTGAGTTGACTCTTTCTCCCGAAGGCTAGACCAAAAAATACCGTTGCCCATCCCACATATAGCACAGACTCATATGCGTTACTCCACGGTGCGTGCCCTGCGATATACCATCGCCATATCAAGCCTATGGTGTGCACAATAAATAATACAACAATCGCAGCTGCACCTAGCTTAGTCATCCAGCTGATGAACTTATTAGAGTTAAAAATAGCACTAATAACAAAAATCATCATAAACACAGCTGCCAGCATATACATCCAGTAAAGCTTTGTAAAGACATCATACTTATTGTAAAAAATCTCTGCATCACGCTTCTCTACAGAAGGCATTATATCATTACTATGACTACGCTGAAACTTCTCTATACCTTGCAAAACTTTATCTGCATCTGTGTAATCTCCAGTGGCTCTACCCTTCTTTAAACTCAATAAATAAGCAGGAAAAATTTGATTTGCAATGACAGAGTCTGTAGCTCGGTAAGGTACATCCTTTACTTTTATAGGAGAGATCCACGTGTTATTTGAATCATCTGGTTTTGGGAATATTCTTAAAACTTCTTTAACCAGTGTTCTGTCTAAGAGATTCATACGCTCTGAGACATCTATAAATTCCTTAGAAATTTTTGTAGGGTTTGCCTCTGCATATGCCTCTGGTAAAAATGGAGCAAGTTTGTACCTAAAGTCTGAGGTAAAGAAATCCATTTGCTTAAAGTACTTTCTATCTGAAGGTACTCCTATCACGTTACGTAAACTATCGTTACCCTTAGGAAGGTAAATAATCTCTGCAAAGCTCCATATTTGTGGATTTTCCATCATAGAGAGCATTACTTGGTCTGACGTAAGACCTTCATAAGTATCGCTTCTACTCAACTTACGGAGTAACATACTTGTGTATGTATTAATAGGCATCATACGCCCATCTTCTTGTATGATAAGACGGCCAAACTTTTCTGCGTGCTCTAGTGGCACTGCATTTTCTACAATGAGTCTTTTTATCTCTTCTTGTGAAGGCATAGCCTGCTCGTGTGGCTCTCCATTGTGACTGTCAAGTCCTAAAATGTCACTTATATTTTCTCCAGTAACAGCTACGGTGTCTTTTACGACTACGTTTCCGTTGCTTACTTCGGTAGTTTGATTAGATATATCTTCTTGTGCGTATCCCGCTTTCGCGAAAGCGATCAAAAACACAATCATCATTAGTTTAGACTTCTTGAGTTTAATCTTATCTAAACGACGCTTGAGCTCACCAAAACGTGACCCCTTATCAAAAAGAATCATCATCATACCTATGTACAATAAAAAGTAACCTATATAAGTAACCCAAGTTCCCCAAAAATCGTGACTTACAGAAAGTATCGTACCAGACTCATCTGGAAAGAAACTTGCCTGAAAAAATCTAAATCCTTTGTGGTCTAAAACGTGGTTCATATAAATTTCGTAATCAAAATTTTCTTCAGGATCTTCTACCGTTATCTGGCTTTCAAAAGACGAGTATACGTTTTGTGTACCAGGGTATCTTCTCGCGATAAATTTATTAAGCTTTATAGAGAACGGTAGTGGCATAGACTTACTTCCGTATGCTAGATAAACTTTGTGCCCTCCTACCTCTATTTGTTTTTTATCGTTACTATAGCCTTTACCGCCTAGTAATCCTACGGTTTTGGTCTCGCCATTTGCGGTTACATCTACAAAGAGTGCGTCCTCTTGGTTTTTTTCTTTTACCTCTTTTGCAACGATACCAGTACGACCACGTATAGCTTGGTCTGGTATCACGAGCAACTTGCCGCCTAAGTTGTAAAGTGCTCGTAGTTTAAGTGGTTGCTCGACATCTTCTGGCACTTCACTCTCATCTTGTGTTGCCATTACAGTTACAGAACCTGCAAATGGTGATTTAAAAGTGTAGTTTTCACCGTCAAAACCTATGTTTATAGCGCCATCTGTAGGCTTATTAAAAGCATAGAGTACATTGTGAATATTTACAAGCTCACCTTCTACTAGAAAGTGCTCGTGACGCTGGTTATCTGTACCTGTCTCTACAATTTTAAGGTGCCATAAACCGCTCTCGTCTTCTACAAATCCATCTTGAGCGCCATCTATAAACTTGTTAAATGAAAAAGTAAAGTCTGTTTTATTACTTCTATCATTTGTATCGTGCACAAACGCCTCTGTCCACGTAAAGTCATTATCTAATCTAGGCGATAGTGATAACTCCTTTTCTATTGCACGGCGCATAGGCTGCCCGTTTTGCTCTCCATCTATAAAAACATCAAGGTAGGTTTTCTCGCTTAAGAAAGAATTTTCTGTCGCACCCTCCTCAATAGGCATAACACCTTCATAACTTATATATCTTGTAATACCCGCTCCTATTAGAATAAGTACAAATGAAAGGTGAAAAACTAATGTCGTTATCTTCTCCTTGCGCAACAATTTATACCTGAATATGTTTCCTATAAAGTTGACTACAAACAGAATATGAATAAGTGTAAACCACCAAGCATCATAAATCCAGTATCTTGAGTATGGTGTAGGTGAAGTTTCTTGACCTATGTCTAAAAATGTTCCTACTGCCATTGCAACAAAGTAGGCTATAAAAAGGATCCCCATCAAGCGTGTGGAGAATAAAATAGAAGCGATTTTCTTTTGCATAATTCAGGCAAATTTTAACGAGTGCAAAGATAACCTACGACAGCTTAAAAACCTTAAACCTAGGGTTCATAAAATATGAAACCTCAACAGTTTAAAAAAAACCTATTTTTGCTACTATGATAGAAGTAAACATTGTGGGTACTGGTAACGTAGCGTGGCATCTGGCAAAAGCATTAGGTGCACAAAACCGTGCAGTCGTAATGCAAGTAGCTGGCCGTACTGAGGCTAGCCTTGAGCCTTTTAAAAATATGGCTCGTCATACAGTAAGCATTGAGGAGCTTACCCCATCAGACGTGACTATCATTGCTGTGAGTGATGATGTGATTGCAGAGGTGTCTAGTCAAATTCCTTTTGATAACACACTAGTAGTACACACTTCTGGATATACGGCTATGAGTACGCTTTCGCGAAAGCATAAAAAAGGAGTTTTCTACCCTTTACAAAGTTTTTCTAAAGATGATACGTCTATAAACTTTGCCGAAATACCAATTCTAGTAGAGGCAGATAACGATGAAGATGAAAAAACCTTGCGCGAGCTAGGCGCGATGATATCTAATACGGTACAGGTAATAAATAGTACACAGAGAAGACAGCTCCATCTAGCTGCCGTGTTTGCAAATAATTTTACAAACCACTGCTATACCATCGCTCAAGACATCTGTGAGCAATATGAGGTAGATGTAAAAACCCTACACCCACTTATTTTAAAAACAGCTCAAAAAGCTTTAGAAAATGGACCTAAAAATAGCCAAACAGGCCCTGCAAAAAGAGGTGACAAAGCTGTCATAAACAACCAACTAGATTTACTACAAAATCCAGATCACAAAGATATTTACAACGCTCTTACAAAAGCGATACATACTACCTATGGAAAAAAGTTATAAAGAATACTTACATAATATTACCACCTTTATATTTGATGTAGATGGTGTCCTTACAGATGGTAAACTACATATTACCACAGAAGGCCAGATGCACCGCACGATGAATGTAAAAGATGGATATGCAATAAAAGCGGCTCTAGATGCTGGATACAATATATGCATCATAAGTGGTGGTACTGATGAGGGTGTGCGCTCAAGGCTGCAAAAACTAGGTATAAGTGACGTTGCTCTAGGTGCTCACAATAAGATGGAACACCTTAACACTTATCTTAAGGACAAGGATATCGCAGCACAAAACATACTATATATGGGAGATGATATACCAGACTATCCCGTAATGCAATTTGCTGGTCTCGCCTGCTGCCCGCAAGATGCTGTAAAAGAAATAAAAGACATCTCAAACTACATCTCACATAAAAATGGCGGTCAGGGCTGTGTGAGAGATGTGATAGAGCAAGTTCTTAAAGTGCAAGGCAACTGGATGAAAAATATAGATGCAGCAGCTCATTAACGAGATATTATGTATTTTTAATAAAACAACCTAACCCCTAGTTGAAGTATCTAAACCTCATAAGATTTAATAATCTTCTTATGATCATTGTTATGCAATGTGTCATAAGGTATGCCATTGCTCAAATAGATGATATTGACATCACATTAAGCAATCTAGGCCTGTTGTTCCTTATACTTGCTACCGTGTTAATTGCAGCTGGAGGATACATCATTAACGACAGCTATGATGTTGTGGCAGATAAAATTAATAAGCCAAAAAAACGCACCGTAGGCGTTTCTATAGATGAGAAACAAGCAAAACTCATTTATTTTGGGCTCACCTTTACTGGTTTAGGGCTTGGTTTTATCCTCACAAGCCTGATGGGACACCCCATATACTTTATATACTTCTTACTTAGTGCCGGGTTCTTATACCTCTATGCTAGGTTTATAAAAAAGTATGCTTTATTAGGTAACTTACTCGTAAGTATCTTAGTAGGTCTCTCGGTTATTTTAGTACCACTATTTGAACTTATACCTGCTATAGACACAAGTAATAATGAGGAGCAACTAGGTGCACTTACAGTATTTACGTCTGTGGCTATATTTGCCTTTGCTATCACACTTATAAGAGAACTTGTAAAAGATATAGAAGACATACAAGGAGATCACGTTGCTGGTTACAAAACATTACCCATATTACTAGGAGCACAACGCACAGCAAGAGTTTCTGTGATACTCACACTTATTATAATCACGTTTATAAGCTGGTATACATTTACATTTCTATACGATTATAAAATAGCTGTGGCTACTGTATTTTTTGCCATTATCACACCATTAGGATATTGCTGTTCAAAACTATGGGAGGCGACTAAAAAAAGTGAGCTCTCACACATATCACTCATTCTTAAAGTAATTATGTTTGTAGGTATATGTATCATCCCATTACTTATACACGCTATTTACTATGCTTAAAGAAAAATTAAAAAATCACAATCTCATACTAGCCTCTGGATCTCCTAGACGCCAGCAGTTTTTTAAAGAACTAGACCTAGATTTTACCATACAACTTAAGCCGGTAGACGAGACCTTTCCAGACCATTTACAAGGTGCAGAGATAACAGATTATCTAGCAAAGCTTAAGGCCGCAGCCTTTCCAGACTTACAAGCAACAGATATACTTGTAACCAGTGATACCATTGTATGGTTTAATGGCGTAGCGCTTAATAAGCCAGAAGATCGTGACGAAGCCTATGCGATGATAGCTGCACTTTCTGGTAATAGCCACGAGGTTATTACTTCTGTAGCTTTTACTACAAAAGAAGGTCAGACCGTGATAAACGATACGACTACCGTCACCTTTAAAGAGCTCACAGAAGAAGAGATTAATTACTACATTGATAATTACCAGCCTTATGACAAAGCTGGTGGTTATGGTATACAAGAATGGTTTGGCTACATAGCCGTAACAAGTCTTGAAGGTTCATACTTTAATGTGATGGGTATGCCCCTGCATAAAGTTTATGAAACGTTAATGCAGCTGGCAGACTAGTAGCTTTTCTGTACTTTTAATTAAAAATATATTATGGGATTCTTAAAAAAAATGTTTGCCCTAGAGCGTGCTATATTCTTTTTTATAGCCGCTATTGCCTTACTTGCGATGCTTATAAGTTGTAAAAAAGAGACTGGGGGTGATATCGCTTTCGCGAAAGCGGACACATCAAAAATCACCAGAACAGAAAAACGTAATTTATCTCAAGAGTGGAAAGATTACTGGTATGCCGGTACTGCCGAAATATCTTCTTATAAACTAAATCAAGCTCGATATGGGGAACTAAGACCAGGCACAGCAGTCTTGATTTATGTAACCGAAGACTTCTTACCAAAAGAACAAGTAAAAGCAGATGCCCAAAACGACAGCAACATCCCTGTCTTGAAGCTTAATGCTACCAAAAAGTTTGTGACAGGCCTCTACCCTTATTCTATAATGACGAGCACATTTTATCCCGTTACCGAAAAAAAACACGCTATAAAAGTATCACAGAGCACACAAGAATGGTGCGGTCACGTATATGCACAACTTAATAACAGAGAAGACTTTGAGGTAACCTCTCACTCCTACTTTCAATCTGAGGCAGACCAAGAAATGAGTCTCCCAAAAGATATACTAGAAAATGAATTATGGACACAGATACGCCTTGACCCAACCTCGCTCCCTACCGGATCATTTAAGGCTATACCTAATCTTGAATACATACGTAACTCACATATTGATCTAGCAGCATACCAGGCCGTAGGAAGCCTAAATGGGGATTCTTACACAATAGAGTATCCAGACTTAAAACGCACAGTTACAATACAATTTGAGTCTGAGTTCCCACATACTATAGAGGGCTGGACAGAGACATTTCCTCAAGGGCGTGACGGTGCTCTTATGACTACGACAGCCACTAAGATGAAAACCATAAAAAGTGCCTACTGGGGTAAAAAAAGTATTGCAGATGAAGCTTTGCGTACAGAATTACAATTGAACTAATGGGAAGATTACGTAAACAACTCAATAAAGTGAACCCCTTTACAGCGGTAAACCTTATATCAAAAAGCGTCATTAAAGAGCAAATGTCGCACGCCCCTGGTCACGTAGTTTATACGGGTACAAAGGAAGTAAAAGATGTTCTCATAGATGTTTTTGACTACAATGCAACCTTTGTAGAAGAAGAAACGGTACACGAGCTATCCAGCTACACAAAAGACACAGACGAAAAAACAGTTACCTGGATAAATGTAAATGGCCTTTCTGACACACAAGCACTTACAGACATTTCACACAAGTATGACTTACACCCACTTGTGATGGAAGATGTGGCAAACACCAGCCAGCGACCTAAACTTGATGAGTATCCAGAGCATTTATTTATTGTTTTTAAAATGCTTTATCACGATACAGATGGCAAATTAAATACAGAGCACATAAGTCTTATTCTAGGCAAGACGTATGTACTACTTATGCAAGAATATGATGGTGACGTTTTTGACGGTATTAGAGATCGCATACGCTTATCTAAAGGTCGCGTGCGCACTACTGGAGCAGATTACTTGATGTACGCACTTATGGATGCGGTGATAGATCATTACTTCATAATTATAGAAACCTTAAGCGATAAAATAGAAGATCTAGAAGAAAGGATATACACAAACCCTTCAGAAAACTATTCACAAGAAATACAACAGCTCAAAAAAGAAGTAATACAAGTACGTAGGTCAATATTTCCGTTACGGGAGGTTGTAAATAAGCTAGAAAAAGTAGACAATCACCTCATACTTAAAAAAACGCAAGTCTTTGTGCGTGATCTTTATGATCATACTATACAGGTAATTGAGACTGTAGAGGTTTATAGAGATACCATAGCAGGACTTATGGATATGAACTCTACAAACATCGCAAACCGTATGAATGAGGTGATGAAAGTGCTAACCATTATCGCTACTATCTTTATACCTATGACTTTTCTAGCAGGTATTTATGGGATGAATTTTGAACACATTCCAGAGTTACAAATGCAAAATGGATACTACTACTTCTGGGGAGCTATGGTATTTATTTTTATAGGTTCTATCATATATTTTAAACGCAAAAAATGGCTGTAGACTTTATAAATTTATATAGAGAGCAACTTATAGAGAGTGCTATCGTGGCGGTTGTTATGATAGGCTTACGTATGGTAATTTCCTACTTTGTAAATCGCTTTTCAGATAGAAAAAACAAGGTAAAACAACGTGCAAACCTAGTGATGAAATATGTAGATTTTATACTTGTGCTCATAGCATCGGTTTTTGCTTTTCTTATCTGGAGTCTTAATGCTAGAGATATAGGTGTATATGCCTCTTCTGTCTTTGCGCTTATAGGTGTAGGCTTTTTTGCACAGTGGTCTGTATTGAGCAATATGACGTCTGGCGTTATTATATTTTTCACCCTTCCCTACAAAATAGGAGATCGCATAAAAATACACGACAAAGATTTCCCCATAATTGCCATTATAGAAGACATAAAAGGCTTCCATATGAATTTGCGTACTGATGATGGTGGCCTGCACACCTACCCTAACAGTCTTATTATGCAAAAAGGAGTCACTTTAGTACAAGACGGTGTTGCCACCCGCATAGTAGAACCCGTAGATGGCACTCAAGATAATGAGCATTTTAACAAGCCTGTATAATCGTTAAAGAAAACTTAAAGAAAACTTCCTAGGCATTGATATTAGGTATATTTGAGAGATAACAACACGCTCAATATGACACGTAAATGCTATGTGATTTTTGTTCTGATTTCTTTTTTTGCTTTCGCGAAAGCATACTCACAAGGAATCACTGTACAGCCCAGTAAACCTACAGCTAGCGAAATTTATGAAGACCTTAAAAAGCTAAATTTCTTAGGCTCTGTATTATATGTTGCCGCACATCCAGATGACGAGAACACAACAGCTATCTCCTACTTTGCAAATACTGTAAAAGCAAGAACGGCATACTTATCACTCACAAGAGGTGATGGTGGGCAGAATATTATAGGCCCAGAACTTAGGGAACTTTTAGGAGTAATACGCACTAATGAGTTACTTGCCGCTCGCGCGACAGATGGTGGAGAGCAGCGTTTTACACGTGCAAACGATTTTGGTTACTCAAAACATCCAGATGAGACACTTGCCATCTGGAACAAAGAAGAAGTACTGGGTGATGTAGTGTGGGCGATACGTACTTTTAAACCAGATGTAATCATTAATAGATTTAATCACAGAACACCGGGAAGCACACACGGGCATCACACCTCTAGTGCAATGCTTTCTGTAGAGGCATATGATCTTGCTGGAGACGCCTCAAAGTATCCAGATCAATTACAATATACAGATACCTGGTCTCCACAAAGACAATTCTTTAATACCTCTTGGTGGTTTTATGGAAGCAGAGAAAAATTTGAAGCAGCAGATAAGTCTAATCTTGTGAAAGTAGATGTGGGTACCTTCTACCCTAGCTTAGGGTTATCAAATACAGAAATATCTTCCCTTAGTAGAAGCCAGCATAAGTCTCAAGGATTTGGTAATACAGGCTCGCGTGGTACTAGTGATACTTATTTTGAGTTATTGCGTGGAGAAATGCCTACTAACGATGATGTTTTTCAAGGTATTAACACCACTTGGACACGTGTTAAAGGAGGAAAAGCAATAAAGACTATATTAGACAACGTAGTTGCAACCTATGACTTTACTGCGCCAGATAAGAGTTTACCACAACTTATGAAGGCATATGCCCTCGTACAACAACTAGAAGACACACACTGGAAAACCATAAAGTCTAAAGAACTTGAGACCATTATCACTGCAGTGACAGGCCTATACCTAGAAGCAAAAGCAGATACAAATTATGCAACAACAGGCAGCTCAATAAAACTGGATATAGAAGCTATAAATAGAAGTACTCAGTCTATAGTTCTCAAAGAAGCTACCGTTACAGTTACAGATAATGTTGTGGCATCTAATCAACCTCTTAAAAATAATGAGCGTTTTACCACCACCACAAACCTTACGGTAAGTGAAGATTTTAAAGACACCTCTGCATACTGGCTGCGTGAAGAAGGTACTTTAGGAATGTACAAGGTCGCAGATCAGAAAATGATAGGTAAACCAGAAACACCACAAGAAAACACAGTCACATTTGACCTTATCATTTCGGGAGTGCCTATACGTATCATAAAACCTATCGTCTATAAATACAATGACAGAGTAAAAGGTGAAGTGTATGAGCCTTTTGAAATTGTACCAGCTGTGTCATCTAGACTAGCGTCTAAGGTGATCATTTTCGCGAAAGCGGAATCAAAAAAAATACCCGTGACCGTCACAGCACATCAAGCTAATTTTACAGGAACTGTGCTGCTAGACAAACCATCTGGATGGACGGTATCACCTGCTAGTTATGATATTTCTATAGCAAATAAGGGAGAAGAAAAAGAGTTTGTATTTACAGTAACACCACCAGCTGGTGATAGCGAGGGTGATTTGAGTCCGCGTGTGGTTTCTGGCGGAAAGACGTATACTAAGGAGCTTATAAAAATAGACTACGCTCACATCCCGCTGCAATCATTATTCTTACCTAATAAAGCACGTGTTGTACGACTAGATATTGCTCGAAAGGGTAACTACATAGGCTATATACAAGGAGCTGGAGATGCAGTACCAGACAACCTCGCGCAAATAGGTTATCAAGTTGCAGTGATAGACCCTGTGACCATAACACCAGAGTTGCTATCACAGTTTGACGCTGTGGTTGTAGGTATACGTGCTTATAATGTGGTAGATGAGATGCAAGCAAAACAACCACTACTACTAGATTATGTAAAAGGTGGCGGAACACTTATCGCACAATACAACACCTCTGGACGCTGGGGCAACACAAAAATAGGCGCTCCGTATGAGCTTACACTTTCTAGAGACCGTGTGACAGATGAAAATAGCGAGGTGAGAATCTTAGCAAAAAATCACGCACTTATGAATTTTCCTAACAAATTATCTGAGCAAGACTTTGAGGGATGGACGCAAGAACGTGGTCTTTATTTCCCAAATAAATGGTCTAGTGAGTACACCCCTATTTTATCTATGAATGATAAGGGCGAAACTCCAAAAGATGGTAGTCTTCTTATAGCAAATTATGGAAAAGGACACTACATCTATACAGGTTTAAGCTTTTTTAGAGAGCTGCCAGCAGGAGTGTCTGGAGCATACAAGCTATTTGCAAATATGCTTAGTGTAGGTAAACAAGAGCAGCAAGATATCAAACAGTAATTATGAACAAGCCATCCTCATACACCTGGAAAAAGAAATATACAGTCATCTTATTGCTTAATCTCGCATACTTTATTGCTTTCTATTTTTTAATGACCTCATTCTCATAATATGGAAACGATAGACTGGGCTGTACTTGCATTTACCTTAATTTTTATTGTGGTTTATGGAACCTATAAAACACAAGGAAGCAAAAATGCCGAAGAATATATAAAAGGCGGCAACTCTTCAAAATGGTGGACCGTAGGTCTATCTGTAATGGCTACACAGGCGAGTGCCATCACATTTTTATCTACCACAGGACAAGGTTTTTATGACGGGATGGGATTTGTACAATTCTATTTTGGACTGCCTATTGCAATGGTTATTATATGTCTTGTTTTTATCCCTATATATCACAGGCTTAAGGTCTTTACTGCATACGAGTATCTAGAGAGTAGGTTTGATCTTAAAACACGCTCACTAGCTGCTATACTCTTTTTAATACAGCGCAGTCTCGCGGCAGGTATCACTATCTATGCTCCTGCCATCATTCTCTCTGCCGTATTAGGTTGGGATCTTACAATGCTCAATATTCTTATAGGTATCGTTGTGATTATCTATACTGTCTCTGGTGGGACTAAGGCGGTAAGTATTACACAAAAACAACAAATGGCAGTGATCTTTGCAGGGATGGCAATTGCTTTTTACCTCATACTCGACAAACTTCCAGAAAACATAAACTTTACAGATGCGCTAAGTATCGCTGGTGCTGGCGAAAAAATGAACTTACTAGATTTTTCTTTTGACCTTAGTAATAGGTACACAGTCTGGACAGGTCTGCTAGGAGGTACCTTTTTAATGCTCTCTTACTTTGGCACAGACCAGAGCCAAGTGCAGCGTTACCTCTCTGGTAAAAATGTAAAGGAAATGCAAATGGGTCTTCTCTTTAACGGGGCTCTTAAAATCCCTATGCAGTTTTTCATACTACTAGTAGGTGTGATGGTTTTTGTCTTTTACCAGTTTAATAGTGCACCACTGCATTTTAATCCCGCGGCGACAGATGCAGTTAAATCATCTATTTATGCAAGTGAATTTGCCTCGCTAGAAGAACAACTTCTTGCAAACCAAGAACTACAAAAACAAGCAGCATTTAACTATGCTCAAGACCCTACTCTTGACACTTATGAGCAAGATGGTGAGACACTATCTTACATCACTACCTATGAAACTAGAGATAAACAGTTACGTAAAAAAGGAAAAACTATCATCTCAAAAGCTGCTCCAGAGGTAGAAAATAATGACAAAGACTATGTCTTCATTCACTTTATACTTAATAACTTACCTAATGGCCTTATAGGCTTGCTTCTTGCTGTAATATTAAGTGCTGCAATGTCATCTACCGCATCAGAGCTTAATGCACTGGGTGCAACCACAGCCGTAGATCTTTACAAGCGCAACTACAAAGGAGAGATGACAGATGCGTTATATGTAAAAAGCACTAAAGGTTTTACACTTATGTGGGGTATACTCGCCATTGTAGTGGCTTGTACAGCCAGCCTTTTTGAAAACTTAATACAGCTAGTAAATATTATAGGTTCTATTTTTTACGGAAACATCTTAGGGATATTTTTACTAGCCTTCTTTATCAAATTTGTAAAAAGCAATGCCGTATTTATCGCAGCGCTTATCACGCAGGTAATTATTATTATCGTTTA
>JAHDEV010000045.1 GCA_020628615.1 Dokdonia sp. | reverse complement strand
CCTATTGCCCAAAAGTGAGGAAATTGCCAGAAAAACTGTATCATAAACAGTGTACCTGGCTCAATACCAAAATCATTTGTCGCAGCTACCCAACCCAGCATATACGGTATCGCACCTGGAAAGGCCCCTACAAAAACAGATAATGGCGTTTTAGTCTTAAGTGGCGTATATAATAGTACATACATAAAAATAGAAATCCCACCAAACATTGCTGTCTGTGGGTTTATGTACCACAATGTACCTAAACCTAGTATGGTAAATATAATAGCAATAGCCAGTGCCGTACTTACAGACATACGCCCTGAGGCTACAGGTCTATTTTTTGTACGATCCATAAGTGCATCAAGATCGCGTTCTAGCACCTGGTTGTATGCGTTAGAAGCTCCCACCATAAAGTAACCACCTACAGATAAGAGAGCAACTACAAGCCAGTCTATCGTACTTGCCGCAAGAAAGTAACCAGCAACACTAGAAAAGACAACACTTATAGATAAGCGCATCTTAGTGATTTCCTTAAAATCGTACCAAGCCGAATAGGTTTCTGTATGTACTGCAACGTCGCTCAAAGACTGTAATTTTTGCTATAATTTTTGTCGTGCAAAGATACCTCACAAAAGCAATCTGTACAACTCATAAAAAATGAAAGCTTTACACAAGGGATTGTTAAAATTGCGCTTTCGCGAAAGCGTAATTAATAACTTGCGACTACATCAAAAAAAAAAGATCTGTTACTATGAAGTACTTTACACTATCAATCATCTTATTATACACTACACTCAGTACTGCTCAAGGGCGCTTTGATAATGTAGAAATCACCGTACAAGAAGTGTCAGACCACATTTATATGCTACAAGGCGCTGGCGGAAACATAGGCATATCTACCGGAGAAGATGGTGTCTTTATGATAGATGACCAGTTTGCACCACTGAGTGATAAAATTACAGCTGCTATAAAAACCATCTCACCGCAACCGGTAAAGTTTCTTGTAAATACGCACTTTCACGGTGATCACAGTGGCGGTAATGCAAATTTTGAAGCAGCTGGCGCAATGATTGTTGCACACGACAATGTGCGTAAAAGACTATCTGAAAATGAAAAAACTGCAAATGCAGGACTACCAGTAATCACCTTTAGTGAGGATGCAACCTTCTATCAAAATGGAGATGATGTGTTTTTAACACACGTGCACAATGCACATACAGATGGTGATGCTTTAGTCTATTTTGCACAAAGCAACGTACTTCACACTGGCGACACTTTTTTTAATGGTAGATTCCCATTTATAGACATAAACAGAGGCGGAAGCATAGCAGGTGATATTGCTGCTGCAAAAAAAGGATTGATGCTCATAAATAATGACACAAAAATCATCCCTGGTCACGGGGCACTCGCAACAAAGAAAGACTACCAGAAATATCACGATATGCTCGTTACTGTATATACTGAGGTTAAAAAAGCTGCTCAAAACAATGTATCTTTAGAAGAGGTTACAGCAATGGAGTCTATAACCAGTCCGTTTTTTACAGATGCAGAAACAGCAAAAGATTTTATCTCTGGACCAAAATTTAGAAGTACAGTTTACAAAAGCATTTTGCAAGAGTTAGAAACGAGTGAAAACTAAACGCATATGAGTTCAGAGATACACATCAAATCCATAAGGCCTTTTATAGGCTCAAAAGACTTTAAAACCTCGAGTGCCTTTTACAAAACCATTGGATTTGAAGAACGTATTATCTCTCCAGATATGACACTGTTTACACGAGAAGGCTTTGGCTTTTATTTACAAGATGCCTACGTAAAAGACTGGGTAGATAATACAATGCTCTTTTTAGAAATAGCACGACTTGATGAGTATCTCTCACACCTACAATCTTTACAACTTAGTGAGCGATTCAAAAATGTAAAACTCTCTAATATCGTAAATAATGACTGGGGATGCGAGTTCTTTTTACACGACCCTTCTGGTATATTATGGCACATAGGAAGTTTCAACAAATAAGATTTTAATCTACCAGATACTCCATAGAGTCATATACTAGATTAGACAGCCCATAAGTAGCTTCTCCTTTTTTATACTTTAACCCTATGAGCTGGGCTCCTTGATAACCTCTACTTGGATCTATGGTTATGCGGGAAGCATCTTCTTCTGAGATAACCAGGCATAGCTTACCACAAAAGGCTTCACCATAAGCGCTTACTACGAGATACACTTCACCAAAGATTTCTTCCCTCATCTCATAATAATAATCTACGTCTGGACTTTCTTTAATGAGCCTATATAGCTCGGCTTGGTAAGCTTTACTGGAGTAAATATTTGAGGCAAGTATTGGGTTGCGTTGTGTATTGTGACACTCCTTTTTTTGAGCACAAGAGGCAAGCAGTACAACGATAACCACCCAGAGAAGGTTGGTTTTGGATAACATAGCACATTAGATTGATAAAGTAGTTTCTCGCCTTTACAAATAACGAACACTGCTATCCAAATAGTATGTACTATCTATTTATCTAGTAATCATAATACCAGTTAAAGAGGTCTGTTCTAAACCCTACATTAAACCATAATGTTTTAGTATCAATTCCAAGTGGCGCTTCTTGAACATCTGCCGTTTGAGAGCGATATATTGGGTTTACATATACTTTTAAATTTGTCGCAGGGTTTATGAGATACCCTAGCTCCAGATCACCATATACACTAGTTACCTTATTACCTTGAAAAAATGCAATCCCGTTATCTGAAGGTCTATTCTCATCATTACCATAAATGCTACCTCCATAATACACCTCATTTATATCACCAATCTCAACTCCACGAGCACCTACAATGAGCTTTGCAGTCCCATACCAGCGATCACGCTCATATCTAGCAATACCTATGAGCTCCTTAAAGTTTGCTCCCCATTGGTGTGCTAGTGACTGGTTAGTATGACCATAGTTGAGCTGTATCTCATTATTAGAGTATACATATGGTCTCACTTGATTATACTCACCTTGTAGTGTAAGATTTTTAACCCCAAAGGCGTCATAATACTTTGCTCCTACTTGAAAACCTTGCTTATTTTTGTAACTCTGGCTGCCATTAAAAACATCTCCCGCCGAAAATTCGTCAATCACAATCTGCCCGTACACGTTTACTCGGTCATTTACCTTGTATTTACCCGTGAGACCTATAAGTGCATTTCCTCCTCTTGACCCTGTAGAAAACTCAATGGCTCTGTAAAAAATTACTGGGTTTAAGAAATTAAAATCAAAACCTCTACCATTTTCATTTTCCCATATTACAGACTCAAAGAGACCTACATTTAATCGTTTTGAGACATTCCAGCTTAGATAGTGATTGCTCATATACTTTGTACGGAAAGCACCATCTGCAGTTACCTCAGGTCGCACATCACGCAGCGAGGTCCAAGTATTTGTATACTTAAATTTCCAGAATGTAGTATTGAGTTTTAAGTAAGGAAAATAACTGGCGTTATCACTAAGTAATAATGACCTATACCCATCTCCTATAAACTGCTTACCGTGCCCCAACTGTATATTAAAATACTTAGATGGTGTGTATGACACATACCCCTCTGCAACCGGATAATCAAGATCACCATTTGTGCCCTCTTTTGCAATGCCTCTTCCCGGTATAACAGCTGGGTTTCCTCCGTCTGGTCGTAATGACCTAGCTATGGCGTCAAAATATCTTGGGAACCGCCCTTGACTCTCATACACTGCTGCAAAGAAGTTTATCTTCTTACCAAGTCCTCCTTGCAGATAAACAGCTCTGGTGTTGTTATAAGTAAAGTCGTTAACTTTTGCATCGTCGGTTTCATAACCTAGCTGCAAATCTGCTGCAGGGTCTAGAGTAATCCAGTAATCTTCTCCTTGTATTTGAACCATATGCTCGTTAGACCACTTTCTCCCAAACCACGTAGACTTCTCCTTAAGCAGTGCATCTTTCTTCTCTTTAAAATTATAATACGGGTTTACCGTGTTATATAAAAAAGGCTTGCTTGCCGTGTGGGCATTTGTCCCCACAAGATTAAGCTCTTGGTCAAACCTACTATATACTTGATGTGAGAAAGGGATATTTAGTCCACTCGTATATTCATTTTGATCATCAAACTTGAGGTTTTTTATGCGGTCATACTCTTGCTGCATAGGGTTTACGGTTTCTTTTTCCGCTTTCGCGAAAGCGGAATTACCATCGCCACCCACTATCATCGTATCTACAGCATTTCTGTCTAGCGGCAATAAAACAGGCATTGTAAACTGCAGGTAAGCAGACTCTCCATTATAGGTAGCCGGAGCAACTTGAGGCAAGGTCTTAAAAACCTCCTGAGCAGCAGTTTTAAGCTCTGGATACATCGCGTCTGTATAGAGCAGCTTAAAACCACCAGTTTTAGTAACCTCAAAAAGGATTACCATTTTACCTTGAAAGTTATCTTGACTCACCACAGCAGGCACCTCAAAATTGTCAAGTATATGAGCTATAAATTTCTCATTAAAACAATCTTGTAGTTGTGCAACTCCTACGGTCTCACAGCCTGGAAAAATAGGGTATTTTTCAAAATCACTAGTCGTAA
Source organism: Dokdonia sp. (assembly GCA_020628615.1). Classification (GTDB taxonomy): domain Bacteria; phylum Bacteroidota; class Bacteroidia; order Flavobacteriales; family Flavobacteriaceae; genus Dokdonia. Next base: position 14,367 of record JAHDEV010000045.1, on the reverse strand, counting down.
CCTGAGCTGATATAGTAGTTGCTATAAAAGAGACAAAAAGAAAGAGGTATTTATGCATAATAAGCCGTGATGTTTGCAGCCGAAAGATAGGGTTTATTGCACAAAAAATCCCGTTACCTACGGCAACGGGATTATTAATGTAATTTACATCATTTAGTCTCTGATTTCAAAGATTATAGGCAATGAGAATAAGACAGCTACATCTTTCCCACCCTGCTTACCAGGAGTCATATCTGGTAATAATCTTGCTACTCGCAACGCCTCCTTCTCTAGTTTAGGGTGTGGAGCCTTTGCGATTACATCTACCACTTTACCAAACTTATCTATCTTAAAGTTTACGTAAATACGGTTTACACCCTCTAGACCTAAGCCCTCTCCTCTTTCGGCTCTAAACTTTTTAGAGACAAATTTTGAGATGTTTGCACTCATACAGTCACGGCGCTCGTCATTATCACTAAGACCTTCACAACCTGGAAAAAGCGGAACGGTCTCAATAGCAACAAAGGGTACTGTCTCCGGCTCTATAGGCTCCTCTACCTCTGTAACACTACCCGGTTCTACCATTTCTGTATCATCGGGCTCTGAGTCTGACGTAAGATCTTCTACTAAGTCTTTTACATCATCTTCTTGCTTTTTGATATTGTCAAGCACTTTAGGTTCTTGCTGCTTTTTAGGCTGCACCTTTTTCTTGACTTTTACCACCTTCTTCTCTACCCGGACTTCACCCATCGTATAGACTTCGTCATAACTTTCGGTGGGCTCAACTACTGCAAAATCCTTTTCTACAGTGCGCATTTCGATAAAGAAGATGGACGCTAGAAGTGCTAAGATTAACCCAATTTGAAAATGAAGCGTGGGATTTCTTCGTAAATTTGCCTCGCGTTTGCGGCTTGATGTGTACGTGCTGTTTTGGCGAACAGTCGTACCTTCTTTGGAATTTTCCATAAGATATGGTTTTAAAAATGTTGAACAATTCTTAAAACGAATCAAGAAGTAAGCCAAACTAAGAGATCACCTAGCAGTGGTCTCTTTTTTTTGACACAAAAAAAACTGCCTCATCGCTGAGGCAGTTTTTATATAAGTTAAGTCGTATAGACTAGTCTTCTACTTTAAATGTAATAGGTAGAGAGTATAATACTCCTACTGGCTTACCACGTTGCTTACCTGGAGTCATTTTAGGTAATAACTTAATTACACGCTCTGCTTCTGTTTGAAGTCTTGGGTGCGGTGCACGTGAACGTATGTTTGTGATGTTTCCATTTTTATCAATCTTGAAACTAACAAAGATTCTGTTTATTCCAGAAAGACCAAGGTCACTACCTAATTCAGTATTAAACTTCTTGTTTACAAGTTTACTTACCTTTTCAGACATACACTTTTTACGCTGGTCGTTGTTCTTCATAGATTCACAACCAGGGAAGATAGGCACGTTTTCAATAACTGCAAATGGTACATCTGCAATTTCTTCTTCTTCTTCTACTACCTCTACTTCTTCTACTTCAACGATTTCCTCTTCGGCATCTGTTTCTGTAGACTCAATTACGGTTTCCTCTATTTCTTCTTCATCTTCTACAACCTCGATAATTTCCGGCGCTGGTGGCGGTGGTGGTGGAGGTGGAGGTGGAGGCGTATTTAACTCCGTGATTGGAATTTCTTCGTCATCAAGATCATCAAGATCTAACTGCCCTATATCTACAGCAGCGTTGTCATACGTTTTCCACTCTATAGTGATATACGTAAGTGCTAGAACTGCGATGAGTCCTAACTGAAAAAAGAGCACACTCCTTTTACGAAGATCTGCTTTTGGATTTTTCTTGGGTTCCATAATTAATGTGTTAAGTAGATAGCTAAAATAGCAAAATTATTATCACTATAGAAATTAATATTGCGTATTTAACGCTTTAAATTTCTTAAAAAACATAGCAAAGCATAAACATCCGCAAAGGACACCTATCGTATTTGCAAGTACATCCCAGCCATCTGGCTGTCTATATGCAGTTAAACTTCCTTGCATTACCTCAATCACTATGCCGTAACCTATTAAAATTAAGGCGATAATGAGATAGACCTTAAGCTGTGCACTCCTTTTTACTGTTATCTTCTTATACGTAAAGTAAAACAACAACCAGAGTACTGCAAGACCAAAATAAGCTCCTGCGTGCAGGAGCTTATCAATATTTGTTACTTTAGGAACTACAGTTACGGGCTTTATAAGCGAGCCTATAGTTAAGAGTATAGTGTAAAGAGTAGCAACAACTCCTATTATTTTACCCACCGATGAGCTCTGCATATGCTTCTGCACTTAAAAGCTCTTCTATTTCTGAAGCATCAGAAAACTTAATTTTTATCATCCAGCCAGCTCCGTATGCGTCGCTATTTACGGTTTCTGGCTCATCTTCTAGACCTTCATTAAAGGCTACGATCTCTCCAGAAAGCGGCAAGAACAGGTCTGAAACTGTTTTTACAGCTTCTACTGTTCCAAAAACTTCATCTTTATCTAAGGTCTCGTCAAGAGTTTCTACCTCAACATAAACGATGTCTCCTAGCTCACCTTGAGCAAAATCTGTGATTCCTACTACGGCAACATCTCCTTCTATACGTACCCACTCGTGGTCCTTTGTATATTTCAACTCTGCTGGTATATTCATTTCTTGGTGGTATTAATTATGTGTTTAAAGTATGCTTACGCGAAAATAATTATAATCTTTTATTAAATATAAATTATATAGCATCTAGCTTTCGCGAAAGCGTAATTATTTTAGTTTCCAAAGTTATATCTCAAGGTAAATCCAGAACGAATGGTTGTTTGTGGAAATGCCGTTGATATAGCAAATGTCGAAAATGTATGATCGTAATAGAAAAGTGCTGTTAAATTTTTAGTGAGTGCATAGTCTGCTGAAAAACGCAAGCCGTATATGTCTTGACCCTGCGTGGTCTGACTATTATCTATATCAAGGTATCTTATAATAGTCTCGTTTTGCCTAAGCGATAAATCTGCCTTAAAGTTTAAATCACTTTTTAGTACTCTACGCGAACCTCCAAAGTTAGTCACAAAACGTAGGTCTTTGATACGATAACCTAGCCCCAATATGTACTCATTACCTTTAATCTCTGTGAGCAGGTTATTATCAAAGCTTAAGCCAAGTGCTCTATCGCGCTTAACCTCTGCAAGGATTTTTACTGAGTTTTTCATCTCAAAGTCTATACGTACTAGTGGTGTAAACTGCTCTGTAAGGGTAACGTTACCTAGCAATGTTTCATTTAAGAAGTTACCCGCTTGATCTCTCTGGGCGGTTTCTGGATCTCTATCTGTACTTCTATCATAAGCAAGGTTGGTCTGGAAGTTATTTACACTATACCCAGCGGTGTAACCGTGTTGCACAGAGAATCTTTTAAACTTGTCTCTAAACCAATCCAGATTCATAAGCCCTGTGTACTTAATGTTCCAGTTAGGAAGTGGTACATTTCTTAAGAAACCAGAGTCTGTCTTATTTACATCTCGACCACTATATGCTGATAAAAATGCCGGCAAAAGTACTCGTTGGTTTGTTCTTCCAAATCCTTCTGGAAAACCGTTTTCATCTCTTTCAAAACCTGCTCCCCCATAAAATTCTGATGCGAGCCTGTCTGCAACTGCAAGTCTATTTTCTCTAAACGTATTAAACGTTTCTGAAAAGTCTGAAGTGCTCTCGTTAAACGCAGTGGCGATAAGTAGCGTTGATATATTAAATCTACCAAAGCTATTACCAGTAAGAGACTCATATTGTAAGGTCTCTGGGTCTACACGGTAATTCTCTTGATAATTCTCTTGATAAACCCTGTTCATATTAAGATCAATATCAAGATCTTTTAACAAACCTATTCTTGCCTGAATACCTAAGTTTCTACTTTCTACCTCGCGGTATTGCTCGTTAAAGTCTTGAAATAATGTGAGCCACCCATTACTAGCTGCGAGTTCTCTTACCTCTGCCTGACTACCAAAGATGAATCCTGGCGTAGGTTTTAAACTTCCTGTAAACCCTACCGTTGGTAAATATCCAGGCAGGTACAGACCATTCTGTTCTTCGTAGTTGAATTGTACTCTTTTTATAGCTGTAAGCAGTCCTACTCCCGTATTAAGCGCCTTGTCTGAACCGCTTAAACTTCCGCTACTTGCATCTTGATCTTGGGCCTCCTTGCGTTGTCTATCTGACGTTTTACGATCATCTTCTGGTGATGGCAAACCTCTAAGTCTTGATGACGTAGCACGTTTCTTTTTCTTTTTAGTAAGCCCTACATATTTATAGAGCTTCTCCATATCTAACGTACCATTTATGGCGTGGGTATTTGTGTTTTCTACACTGTTACCAATCTCAGGTATATCATCTAACACCTGGAACTGTTGTGACCCTCGCTGCCATCTATAATTGGCAGTATATGCATAGGTTGCTGTAATCCATTCTGTAAATGGAAACTTATCAAAAGGCAGATCATAGTTGAGTTGTAACACCCCAAAGTGTGTATCTGGCGTACCTACATCTAAGAAGCCGTCATAAATACCGAATCCAGCTACCTCTTGCCCGTCATCATCTAGAAAAGATGGCGTTCCATCACTATCAAGGTAATTTCGCACTACTCGATTGTGATTCATATTATAATTGAAGCGTAAGCTCTTAGTAATAGGAAAGTCTATAGCATAACCCCAATCGAATAAATAGTTGCGCTGAAACAAACGTGGTAAAGGTATATCACCATCATTTGCAAACACATCTCTAAATTTTTGCTCATTACGCTGGCGCACAATATTAGATTGCACTGCAACACTAGAAGGCAAGTAGTTGAAATTAAAATCTTTTAGAAACTTGTAGTACTTACCAGTAAAAAGACTATCATTCTTTGCAAATGGCTCAACCGGTTTTGAGTTAAAATTAAAGTTATAAGTACCTCCTAATCGCACATTTTGATCAAGCGATTCTTCTATCTCAAAATCCTTATGGTCTGTCTGGCTATATGAATATGAGAAAGTAAGGTTTTCTATATCATATGGCATAGGTTTACGGTCTGTGTTTGTGCGTTCCTTACGCACACCTATTGCATTAAAACTTTGGCGCTTTGTATAATCTATAGCATAGTCTTCTATCTGATCTCTCTGCTCTTGATCTGCCGCATTATCAAGTGAGGTGTCTAGCTCAACATCTTCATAAAGGGGATCAAACTTAGGTGTGATACTCTGCTCTCCTATAGAATAGTTAAGTGGTAACTGCACACCCCATTTTTTTGGTAATAGTTGTCCAGCGTTTAGGTTTGTAACTACATCGTACTGCATTACATCTTCTAAGCTACGCTCTCCAGCATTTTGCTCTACACTTCCAAAACCTACTGTGCTTACTCTACCTGTGGCAGATACATTTGCAAAGTCTGCAATGTTACCATCAAGACTTACAATACCTGCGTACCCTCCATCATTAGTAAGGTCAGACAAACGAAGTTCATTAAACCAAACTTCGGCACCTATCTCTCCTGGCGAGCAACCCATCGCTTGATTACTAGTAGGGTTACCATTTTTAACCCCTAGCATTAATGTTCTCACATCTCCAAAACTAGGTAGACCTTGTATACCTATACGAAGTTGTCCTTCCTTATAACAAGTTTCTTCTGGGTTAAGAATACGATCTCCATTTTGATCAAAATAGGTTATATCATCTGGATCTGATTCTACATCTCCTGCTATTACTTTAGACTTAATAGTCTGTAGCAATTCTAATGGTAGGTCTAACTCATTTGCCGCTGGCCATATGGCTTCCCTATCTTGATTAGAAACATTAAATGGCGTAGGCGTAAGTGGAAGCTCTATTTGATAGAAATTAGAATTAAGGTCGGTTCCCATTCTAATAAATCCTACAACATTTTGATTATCTAGCCCATTTTCTATAATAGGCTCTGCGTGCATAAACATCTTAAGATTTTTATACTGTCGCATATCAAGGTTATAATATTTATATACTCCTCGCGCATCTTGCTCTTCAAGATTTTCAACTCTTAAAGAAAGAGACTGCTCATTTTGTCTTATGTTATTATTGTTGTTGTTAAGGCGCTCTCTTATTACACCTGGAGGTAATGCATAAGGAACAGGCTCTCTAGTCTCATTGGCCTCAATATTTACCGCAGCAACTTCAAATAGTGTATTATCCCCATCATTCATCTCTGTATTTTCATTAGGGTCTAATGAAAGTAAGTATCTTCTAAAATCTCCACGCACTAAATCTAGTGTTCCAAAACGAAGTACAACGTCTTCTTGCCACCCGCTCATATACATACGCATAAAACGAATTGCTCTAAAGTCATTAATACCCCCTACTACATTAGTCGCTTGGTTAATTGGCACTCTAAATTGCACCCACCTTGTTGGTAATTGCGACCCATTTTGAGTTGTTACTGTAAGCTCTCTTACATCTGTTACAAATGGATTGTTTTCTATACTAAGTGAAGCAGGATTGATAGGTAATTCGTATTCAAAATATGCGTCTACCGTGTTCATCGTATTATCACGGTTGACATCTTCTACGTCTGGAAATGTTGTAGACCCACGGTTAGTTTGCGTTACCTCTACTGGGGAATTCCCTTGATTATTATTGTAGTCTCTATAACGCTCTACTACTCCACCTTCAGCATTAAGAAAGTAGTTATAGTTATCTCCTGCAGGATCCGGTAGGTTTGCAAAGTTCGGAAATTCAGCCATCTCCTCTGCATCACTGAGACCATCATATCCTATATCTTGGTTAGTACGCTGTTGTCCCTCTGTGTCAAAGGCATATACTAGCGACTGGTTAGTAGGTACTTTACCCCACACAGTTTCTGAGGTTCCTATCTCACCACCATCATTAGGTAATCCGTTTTCATATTGCTTACGCCCATCCTTTAATATATCTTCTGAGATACTACCTAGGTTTATGGTTAGATTTCCTCCTGGGCTTGTGGTATCTCCATCTGCATAAAATGGATCAAGTAACCAGAACTCAACAAACTCGACATTTGCCTGTTCAAAGTCTGTAGAGGTTAACTGTCTTGTTATACCTCCAAAATTCTCTTGAGGGTTAGATAATGTTCCGTCTACCGCATCAGGGCTAAAGTTATAAGGCCCCCTTTGTCCTGGAAAATAAGCTAAGTCAAGTGTAAAAAGCGCCTGTGTCTGACCAGATATAATATCTTGTTGTGGGAAAATTTCGTCCCTAAACACGCGACGTGTTTCTGGTAATGAAAGATCATCATCAGAAATTCCATCAGGTCTCTGATTATTATAGAAAATAGGATCAATAGTATACCAAGCAAATTTTGCACGACGATATCCTGTTGCAAGGTCACCATTTGCAAATTCACCACCAAAACCTACTGGAGGTGATGACAAGTTCCACTGCAATGGCCCTCCTATATCTATTGATGTTTGCGACCCTTCAAAGTCATCTATATAAGAAGTAGCCTCACCATTAAAATCTGTTCCCTTAGGCTGTCCTGGAAGCAAGTAAGCAACTTCTCCTCGTACAGATAAGTTAGAAGGCACATCTGTATCAATGTTAGGCAGCTTATTTACCCATCTCGTTAAGAAAGGCAACTCGGTCGAGTAGCTTGCATTAAGACCTACAATGGTATTATTTATAGGCTCAAAATTATAGGTGGCTTTTTGCGTAAGCGGTCTTTCATTTAAATTTAAAAAAGTACCTCCTACTATGAAGTTTTCACTAAACTGATGTTCTACATTAATTCCTGTAAAGCGCTTATTCTGTTGTCCAAAAATAGTGTTGTTCTCAACAGATGCAGAAATAGGAATTCCAGATGCCTCAAGAGATTTATCTAAAATGATAACACGCCCCAGTTGATAGTTTACCGTATAATCAAGACCTTCTACAAGCACACGACCACCAGCCGTTACTGTAACAGAACCTTGAGGAATATTAAAAGCGCCTAGTGGGATACCCTGCTCTTGTGCAGACTTGTAACGCCCCTTAAGTAAGAACTTGTTCTTTTCTGCATTATCTCGAGCTATCGTTTTTGTAGATTGATAAAGTGAGCTATAAACGTACTTATCTTGATGAGCATTGTAAGTATCTAAGTTTTCATAACTTTCTGTCCCATCGTTAATACTTAGTAAATCAAATAAATTTTCTCCAAATGGCTCAACCGTGGTAAATACAATGCTACCGTTTTGCACGTGTACAGTAACACCTGGCACAAAATCAAAAAAACCATCTCCTCCTACTTGTGGGTCACCAAAAGTAGTGAGCCTATCAAGATTAAAAAGTCGCAATAAAGTATTGCTCTCAAGCGCACCACGATCTTGACCTTCATCCATCGTGTTGTCGTTGTTTATACCATCAAAGAGCGTAGGTAATGGTTCTCCAGCAACTGGAGAGATAAAATTAATAGGTGAAGGATCTGCATATACAATGTTTAATCTAAAACCTTCCTGCTCTAATTGAAAAGCTCCTAGTGGGTAGATATTCTTCATCATCAGGTCCCATATAGGCTCCTCTACATTAGTGAGGTTACTCTTAAGCATTTTTACCACCAGGTTCACAGGGCTCCCTGCCTGACCTGCTGGTATAACAGTGTCTAGTATACCGTCACCATCTGCATCTTGACCGTTTAAAATACCATCACCATTGCTATCTGCATCTGCATCATTTGCAATACCATCATTATCATCATCTGGGCGCGTTACCGGACTATCTGCATCTGCGATATCTGGTATTCCGTCCATATCTGCATCTGGTCTACTACCTTCTGTAGCATTTACACCATCATTTGCAAATTCCCCTACTTGATACACTTGTCCTCCTACGGTGTACTGGAAAGCTACACCAAGCACCTCATCATTATTAAGACGCTGATTTAATGAGATATAACCAAGACCTGGATACAATGTAAACTGCGAGTTATCTAGCTTACGTGCGTTTTCTAAAAGCACATAATCTGTACCATCTTGCACCGTAACACTACCAAAACCCTGACCCACAGTAGCAACATCCCTTATAGCAGGTGTTAACTGTGACTGCACAGAGGCATCGTTAATCCCTCTTGGGTTAAAGTCGTTATTTCGGTTATCTGGAAAGGCTGTTGGACTATTATTTATAAACCCAGGATTTGCCGCGGCATTTACACCTATGTTTGCAGGATCAGATTCTCCAATGTCTTGTATCGCAACAATATTACGTGCATTTGTAGTTTGGTTTTGTCTATTTGTAATCCACACCTCTACGCGTGTTACTTGCACCCCTCTATTATCAATAAACGGGTAATTCTCCAGAGCCTCGTTATACGTATCTCTAAAATAATGCGCTAAGAAGAAGTGACGATTCTCATCATAGTTGAGCGCTGGCACTTCAAATTCTTGTACTGTTGCTCCACCCTCTGCAGTAACCGTTTTAGGTTGTGATTGATTTTCTGAGAATACTGCAGTTACCCTAGTTTTTCCAAACTGCAACTCTGTCTTAATACCAAAAAGGCTTTGAGACCCCTGTATCAATGCACTATTAAGAGGCATAGACACGTTACCAACTTCTATCTTCTGGATGATATCATCCTCAGTAGGCGTGTATTCTAGTTTGATTTGATTCTGAAAATTAAAGGTAGACTCCGTATCATAGTTTGCTGTGATCTGGAGGCGCTCACCTACTTGACCTAATAAACTAAGGCTTATACGTTGATCAAAATCAAAGGTAAAATTTCTTCTATTACGAGGAGAAAAAGCAGGGTTATCTTGCTTTGTAAACAACAGACCGAGATCCATCTCTACAGAACCTTGTGGTGTAAACGTAATCTCATCTCCTCCAAAAATAGATTCAAAAAGATCATTTTTTACATACAGGGATTTTACAAGGCTATTTCTAGAGTCATCCTCATCTGCACGGCCATCTACAGCCGTAATTTTTTCTCTAAAATATTGACGCATTTGCTCATCACGCACGCGTTTTTCATATTCTTCTGGAGTAAGTATAAGCGGGTAGGTTACATTAAAAGCACCCAGCTCCTCGGTGTAAATGTACCTATCTAGCACAGGGTCGTAGGTATATTTTCCTACAATGCTATTTGGGTTAGGTAAAACAAGGCTCCCTAAGGAGAAAGTCGCAGGTGTGGCGTTCTCTTCATTTTCATTAGGATCCTCCTCTTGTGCTATAGCACTTAGGTTACCTATAAAGACAACCGCAATAAACAATACCGCTACACGTAAATTCAAGTAATAATTTCGCTTCAAAATAGACCTACAGTTTTTTTAATGCCTCTTTAATAATAGTCTCTACGCTCGCATCTGGCTTTTCTTTTGTGATAGCCAGACATACTTTCTCTGCCTGTTTACGCGCAAATCCTAAAGTCTCTAAAGCAGATAACGCCTCATCTTTATTAGTATTGCTTTGCATAGCACTTTCAGTACTGATATCGTATACTTTAAGTATTTTATCCTTAAGATCTAAAATCACTCGCTGCGCCGTTTTTGCTCCTATTCCCTTTATACTTTGTATGGTCGCCACATCGTTTGAGGCAATGGCTTGCTTGATTTGATTAGGCTCAAGTGAAGACAGCATTGTTCTTGCCGTACTTGCCCCTATACCAGAAACAGATAACAATAGTCTAAAAATCTCACGCTCCATCACCTCCATAAACCCAAAAAGCGTATGACTATCTTCCTTAACTTGAAGATGTGTGTATAATTTGAGTGCTTCACTATCGCCTAGTTGCCCAAAAGTATATAGAGAGATATTTATAAAATACCCCACGCCATTGCAATCTAATACAACGTGTGTAGGATTCTTTTCTATAAGTCTACCGCTTAGGTGCGTAATCATTTAACAGAATTTTAAGGTGCGTAAATGTAAGAAATTTATGCCTAGGAGAAATGTTATTTTATCCTACCGCTTTCGCGAAAGCTTTTAACAGCAGCACACCCCATATAAACTTACTTACATCGTCATTTTCTAGGTTTTTCCGGACATAAAAAAAGGTCCAGACTAACGCCTGAACCTTTAAAATTATGAGGTGTGATTTTCGCTTTCGCGAAAGCGTAAAACCTATTATTCTTGTTGCTTATTAAAAAAGCTTTCTTTCTTTTGAGCATCAATCACCGTGATAGCAGTCATATGCACCATCTCGTCTACACTTGCACCTAGTTGCAATATATGCACAGGCTTGCGCATACCAAGCATTATAGGACCTATGTTATCTGCATTTTCTAGCTCCTTAATCATTTTGTAGGTGATGTTTGCGCTATCTATATTTGAAAACACAAGCGTGTTGACTTTTTTACCGGCAAGCTTTGAAAACGGAAACTTGCTTTGCAACATATCTCTATTAAGTGCAAAATCTGCCTGCACCTCTCCATCTACCACAAGCTCTGGGAAGTTGCGATGTAAGTAAGAGACAGCATCGCTTACCGTTTTTGCCTTCTCGTGCGTAGATGAACCAAAGTTTGAGTAAGACATCATCGCCACCACTGGCTCTAGTCCAAACATCCTTACAGCTGTAGAAGTCATCTGCGCAATTTTTGCAAGTTCCTTTGCATTAGGATCTATGTTTATAGACGTATCTGCAAGAAAGAGTGGGCCTTTTGAGGTAACCATCAGGTTACAAGCCGCTACTTTTTGCACACCAGGCGCAGTACCTATTACTTCAAGAACAGGTTTTATAACAGATGGATAACTACGGCTAAAACCAGAGAGCATACCGTCTGCATCACCTTGACTCACCATCATAGAGGCAAAGTAATCTCGCTGTCTAAGTAGTTTTTGTGCTGCATAGAGCGTGATACCCTTACGCTTTCTTGACTCCCAGTATATCTCACCATATTTAGCTACGTGTGCTTTTTCTTCGTCAGATTTTGGATCTATAATCTCTACATCTGCATCAAAACCTATCTCTTCTTTAAGCTCTAAAATCACATCACGATTACCAAGCAACACAGGTATTGCGATACCCTCTTCGTGAGCAATTTGTGCAGCTTTAAGCACATCTAGTTGATCTGACTCTGCAAAGACAATACGTTTTGGGTTGCGGCGTGCGCGATCCATTAGTAATCTTACAATCTTATTATCTTCACCCAGTCGCTCTAATAACTCATCGTGGTAAGCGGTCCAATCTTTTATAGGTTCTTTTGCCACTCCAGAATCCATCGCAGCTTGTGCCACTGCAGGAGGTATTGTAGTTATTAATCTTGGATCAAATGGTTTCGGGATGATATAATCTCGCCCAAAGGTAAATCTAGTCTCTCCATATGCGATATTTACCTGTTCTGGAACAGGCTCCTTTGCAAGTTGAGCTAGTGCTTTTACCGCTGCCATCTTCATCGCTTCATTTATCGTAGTTGCACGCACATCTAGCGCACCTCTAAAAATAAATGGAAAACCTAGGACATTATTAACTTGATTAGGATGGTCAGACCTTCCCGTTGCCATTATTAAGTCTGGTCTTGAAGCTATCGCAACATCATAATCTATCTCTGGAGTTGGGTTTGCCATTGCAAATACAATAGGATCATTTGCCATAGACTGTACCATTGTAGGTGTTACAATGTTACCCACAGAGAGACCTAAAAACACATCTGCATTAACCATTGCCTCTGCTAGTGTGTTAAAACTCTCTTTACTTTTAAACTTAAATTGCTCTGGAGACAAGTCTGTACGATCTTCTTTAAGAAGACCATTTATATCAAACATCGCAATGTTATCTAGCTTAGCACCAAGTAAATGATATAAGTTCATACACGAGATAGCTGCACTACCTGCGCCAGACACTACGATACGCACATCTTCTATGCGCTTACCTGCTATTTCTAATGCATTGAGCATCGCCGCGGCAGATATGATTGCCGTACCGTGCTGGTCATCGTGCATTACTGGTATATCTAGCTCTTCTTTGAGCCTGCGCTCAATTTCAAAAGCCTCTGGCGCCTTAATATCTTCAAGGTTAATCCCTCCAAAGGTAGGAGCGATATTTTTTACCGTTTCTATAAAAGCATCTACATCTTTTGTACCTACTTCTATATCAAAAACATCTATCCCAGCAAAAATTTTAAAGAGTAAACCTTTACCCTCCATAACAGGTTTTGATGCCTCTGGACCTATGTCTCCCAGACCCAGCACCGCAGTACCATTTGAGATTACAGCTACAAGGTTACCCTTTGCAGTATATTTATAAACGTTATTAATATCTTTTTCTATCTCTAGACACGGCTCTGCCACACCGGGAGAATAAGCAAGCGCAAGATCACGCTGGCTTGAGTACTTTTTTGTAGGAACTACCGCAATTTTACCTGGTTTTGGCTTTGCGTGATATACGAGGGCTTCCCTCCGTCTTTTGTTCTGCTGACTCATAAAGTTGGTTATCTATTGACTTGCAAAAATACTGAATTCCGTATCGGTTATACACCTAGTCTTGTTAACATCTACCCAATGGAGGTTATTATTTAAAATCTAGTAGCTGGGTGAGTATATCAACATTTTGAGGCAATCTACCCACGTGCTGTAATTTTATAGCCGCCAGTGACAGCGCTACTTTGAGACATTTTTTGATATCATACTCTCTTATGTAAGCAAATAAGAATCCACTCCAAAAAGCATCTCCTGCTCCCGTAGCATCAAGTATTTGCTCTACTCTTGCCGCTGGTTCAACAATCATTTCTGCAGGGTGATTTTTACGCTTTCGCGAAAGCTTAACCCCTTCTGATCCTAGCGTGAGGCAAACAAGCTCTACCCCAAAATCGTTGTGGAAGAAATCAAAAATAGCCTCGTGGCTTCTTTTCTCACCAAAAAGACGCTCCATATCATCCTCACTTATCTTCACTAGCGGGTTATAGGAGCAGTACTCTCTAAAGGTTTTTATCGCCTTCTCCCTATTAGGATAAATACGAGGCGAATAATTAAGATCTATACTAAGTGTACAACCAGCTTCGTAAGCTTTTTTTGCTTTGGCAAGAATTGTAGTTCTTGCAGGCTTCTTACTTAGGGCAAATGCTGTGGTATGAAAAATAGTAGTTTGCGCTAGTAAAGCATCAGGCACTTGAGTTTCTGAGATCTTAGTGTCTGCATATCTATAAGGTATAAAATCTGGTGTACCGGTAGTTTTTGACACAAAAATCACACTCGTAGGGTTTTCAGGATCTGTCGCAATGAGATCTGTTTGCACACCATTTTCTGTAAGTTTATCTTTAATGTAAACGCCTAGCCCATCATCACCTATGGTGGCTGCAAGTTTTACATTCATACCCAGTCGTGCGAGATTCATCGCTACATTAGTAGGACTACCACCTAAGTATCTGTGATAATCACGTGTTTTATCTATACGCACTTCTTTTTGATGCCCTATAAAATCTATAAGCACCTCACCTACACATAAAATATCTAA
>JAHDEV010000044.1 GCA_020628615.1 Dokdonia sp. | reverse complement strand
CAGAAACTTCTTTGAAAGCTCTTAAGTTTTCACCAGTATAAACCTGACGTGGACGCCCTATAGGTTCTTTGTTAAGACGCATCTCTCTCCATTGTGCTATCCAGCCCGGAAGACGACCTAATGCAAACATAACTGTAAACATCTCTACTGGAATGTCTAGAGCTCTATAAATAATACCTGAGTAAAAATCTACATTAGGATATAATTTACGATCTACAAAGTATGGATCTTCTAGTGCTTCTTTTTCAAGACCTTTTGCAATATCAAGAACTGGATCTTGTATTCCTAGTTGCCCAAGAACCTCGTCTGCAGCTACTTTTATGATCTTTGCGCGTGGATCGAAGTTTTTATAAACTCTATGTCCAAAGCCCATAAGACGGAAAGGATCTTGCTTATCCTTTGCCTTTGCCATATATTTTTTAGTGTCACCACCATCATTCTTTATTGCCTCAAGCATTTCTATAACTGCTTGGTTTGCTCCTCCGTGTAAAGGACCCCATAATGCAGAGATACCTGCAGAGATAGAAGCAAATAGACCAGCGTGAGATGAACCTACAATGCGTACTGTAGATGTAGAACAGTTTTGCTCGTGGTCTGCGTGTAAGATTAACAACTTGTCTATAGCCGCTATTATCTCTTTGTCAACAGAGTAAGCTTCATTAGGTTTTGAGAACATCATTTTATGGAAGTTCTCTACGTAACCTAAAGAATTATCACCATAATCTAATGGCTGACTTTTCTTTTTACGCATTGCCCAAGCAGCTAGCACTGGAAACTTTGCTAGTAGCTTTACAATTGCGTTATACATTTCTTCTTCAGAATCTACATTTACGGTAGAAGGGTTAAATGCAATAAGTGCAGATGTAAGAGCACTTAATACTCCCATAGGGTGAGCAGACTTAGGAAAACCATCTAAGATTTTCTTCATATCCTCATCTACGTGAGACTCAGACTTAATATCTGCATCAAATTTTGCAAGTTGTTCTTTTGTTGGTAATTCTCCAAAAATCAAAAGATAAGCAGTTTCAAGAAAGTCTGCTTTCTCAGCAAGTTCTTCTATTGAGTATCCTCTATATCTTAAGATACCTTTTTCTCCATCAAGGAAGGTAATAGCACTCTGGCAAGAACCCGTATTTTTATAACCTGGATCTATGGTAGTAATACCTCCAGTAGCACCTCTTAATGCTTTAATATCTATTGCTTGCTCCTGCTCTGTTCCTGTAATGATAGGAAACTCATAGCTCTTTCCGTCTATTGTTAAAGTTGCTTTATCTGCCATCTATGCCTGAAAAAATTTGTTTTTACTTAGTTTATTTTGGACAGCTAAATTACAAAAAAGAAGTCGTTTTATTTAACATAATACCCCGCTAGATGG
The DNA here is from genome assembly GCA_020628615.1 of Dokdonia sp. GTDB lineage: Bacteria > Bacteroidota > Bacteroidia > Flavobacteriales > Flavobacteriaceae > Dokdonia. Next base: position 17,614 of record JAHDEV010000044.1, on the reverse strand, counting down.
TTAATAAAATGTAAAAATATTGGTCTTTTGACGATTATGTTGCTTACAGCACAAGCATTAATAGATTCCACTAGAGATTATGTCCAAATGACACAAAAAAAAAGGATATCTGCGATTGCAAATATCCTTTTACCCAACTTCAATGTAGATTTTGAATTTCTTCAAAATATTATTTTTTTTAAAAAAGAGCGAGCGTGCAGCTAAAGGGCCATACTGCCCGCTCTTTACCCAACTTAAAAATTTTATACCTGTTTATTCACTAACGCGGTTACAAAAATTTGGGCAAAATTGTTAAGGTTGTTACTTCTTGAATTTTAACTACCTAATTACAAAAACAAAGAGCGCCTTACAGCGAACTCTTTTTCTTTATGAACGCAATTTAAATACTTTTAATCGATGTAAAAACATAAATTGGTGCGATTATTCTTACTTTTGTATTTTTTATATATTTTACTTGTAAAACTATACGCAATAGTGCCCTTTAAGACGTCATAACCTTGTAATAAATGAGAAAAGAAGTAGATAAGATCATTTTATGGCATAAAAAAAACCCTCTAGTTGAGAGGGTTTTTAATATAAATATTTAAATTATTTTATCTTAAAAGCATTCATCGCGGGAAAATATGCTGTATCTGCAAGCATCTCTTCTATACGAATAAGCTGGTTGTACTTAGCCATACGATCTGATCTTGAAGCTGAACCAGTTTTAATCTGCCCAGTATTAAGTGCTACAGCAAGATCTGCAATAGTATTATCTTCTGTCTCTCCAGACCTGTGTGACATTACTGATGTGTACCCAGCATTGTGAGCCATATTTACGGCTGCAATAGTTTCAGTGAGAGTTCCTATTTGATTTACCTTAATAAGGATTGAGTTTGCTATACCTTCGTTTATACCGCGAGAAAGTCTCTCTACGTTAGTTACAAATAAATCATCACCTACCAACTGTACTTTATCACCTACTTTATCAGTTAAGTATTTCCAGCCTTCCCAATCATTTTCATCCATACCATCTTCTATAGAGATTATAGGGTACTTATCTGCTAGTTCTGCAAGATAATCTGCTTGCTCTTCACTCGTACGTATTTTTCCTCCTTCTCCTTCGAACTTTGCATAGTTGTACTTTCCATCTACATAAAATTCGGCAGCGGCACAGTCTAAAGCTATCATAATCTCATCACCCCAAGAGTAACCTGCTTTTTCTACGGCTAGTTTCACACTATCAAGTGCATCTTCTGTTCCGTCAAGAGCTGGAGCAAATCCTCCTTCGTCTCCTACAGCTGTACTAAGGTTTCTGTCGTGTAATACTTTTTTGAGATTATGAAATATTTCTGTCCCCATCTGTAAGGCGTGACTAAAGCTCTTTGCTTTTACAGGCATTACCATAAACTCTTGAAAAGCAATAGGAGCATCACTGTGTGAACCTCCATTTATAATATTCATCATAGGTACAGGAAGTGTGTTTGCACTAACGCCTCCTACGTATCTATATAATGGCATATTAAGTTCTGCAGCGGCAGCTTTTGCACAGGCTAATGAAACTCCTAATATAGCGTTTGCACCTAGTTTTGATTTGTTAGGAGTGCCATCTAGCTCAATCATTAACTCATCTATAGCATTTTGTTCAAAAACTGAAACACCAAGCAGTTCTGGTGCGATAAGCGTGTTTACATTTTCTACAGCTTTCTTTACACCTTTGCCCATAAAATCTGTACCACCATCACGCAACTCAACAGCTTCGTGCTCGCCTGTAGATGCTCCAGAAGGAACTGCTGCTCTTCCCATCGCCCCGAGTTCTGTAAATACATCTACCTCTACCGTAGGGTTTCCTCTTGAATCAAATATTTGTCTTGCGTGAATTTCTATGATAATACTCATTTTCTTAGTTGTTTTATTAGTTACGTAAAAATACGATTTTGACCTTAATTTAAATAAATTGACTAGCTATTGTCGCGATAACGTTTTCGCGTAAGCGGTAATAGAAAAAAATCCCCACCGTAAGGCAGGGATGTAATTTTTAAGCTATAACACTTTTTATGTTTTCTATAAATTGATCAAATAGATAAGTAGCATCATTAGGTCCTGGGCTTGCTTCTGGGTGATATTGTACTGAGAAACAATTTTTATTTTTCATTTTAATACCCGCTACGCTATGATCGTTGAGATGAACGTGTGTTATCTCAACATCTGGATGCGCTTCTGTCTCTTCTCTATTAATAGAGAAACCGTGGTTTTGAGAAGTTATCTCACCTTTACCAGTTATAAGATTTTTTACAGGATGATTGATCCCACGGTGACCATTATGCATTTTATAAGTAGATATTCCATTTGCAAGAGCAATAACTTGGTGACCTAGACATATACCGAATAGTGGCTCATCATCTGCAATAATGTCTTTTGCTACCTGTATTGCATTTTCAAGAGGTTCTGGATCTCCAGGACCGTTTGAAAGAAAATACCCATCAGGGTTCCAAGATTTCATCTCTGCATATGTTGTATCATAAGGAAATACTTTTATATAAGCACCGCGTTTTGCAAGGTTACGTAAGATGTTAAGCTTGATACCTATATCGAGAGCTGCAATCTTTACTTCGGCATTTTCTTCACCAAAGAAATATGGCTCTTTTGTTGAAACCTTTGAGGCTAGCTCAAGACCATTCATATCTGGAACTTCTGCTAGCTTTGCCTTAAGTGCTTCTATATTCTCTACATCTGTAGTGATTACAGCATTCATAGATCCATTATCTCGTATATGTGCTACTAGTGCTCTAGTGTCTACATCAGAAATAGCAAATAAATCACTCTTGTCTAAGAACTGTTCTAGAGACTCTTGAGCGTCTTTACGAGAATAATTGTAGCTAAAATTTCTACATATAAGTCCAGATATTTTAACTTTATCAGACTCTGTCTCGACATCTGTTGCGCCATAGTTACCTATGTGAGCGTTTGCAGTTACCATTAATTGCCCAAAATATGAAGGGTCTGTAAAGATCTCTTGATATCCAGTCATACCGGTATTAAAACAAACCTCTCCATATGAAGTTGCTTGTTTGTCTCCAACAGCTTTGCCGTGAAAAATAGTTCCATCTGACAATAAAAGTAATGCAGGTCTTCTAGATTGATATTTCATTCAGAATTTATTTTATAAACTTTACAAAAATAGGTTAAAAAAAGGTTTTCAGAAAAGGAGTTTATCCCATATCTAAACAAAAAAAATGGGAGCCAAATAGCTCCCATAAATAATATTATAAACTGCCATAGTAACTGGCAATCTTTTCAAGGTCTTTTTCATCTCTAAAATTGAGATCATTTTTATCTGCATAGGCCTCAAGCATATCGGCTTTACTACCTGCAAGTTTTAAAAAGCTAGATTTTTTTAATTTAAATTTTTTGAAACTTCTACCCTTCTTTACATAATAAGAGTCTTTCATAAGGTACTTGTCATTTTGCTGAGCAAGCATTGGGTTAGGATTTCCCTCCTTGATATCGATTTTATAATCTTTATAGATAGCAAAATCATCAGTTTCTGCTACAACCTCTACTAGACGGTAACCTCCCTCTACTGGTGAAAAGATGTTTTTATACGTCTTATTATTTACAACCATTTTCTCAATGTTTGTAAAATCAAAAGTAAACACTGAATCTGTACCTATTTTAGATTCAAAAACATTACGTCTGGCATTGAGATTAATATTATCACGCAAACGCAACGTCATACCTCCTGTAGTTTGGATAATGGCATTATTGCGCCAAGTATCAAAAACGTGCACTGTCCCATCTATAGGTCTTGCTGGATTATAAATAACACTTGAGCCACCAACGTTAGCTCCATCAGGACCAAATGTTGCTACAGCACCAAGTACATTATTATTTGCATCTACTCCTTTTTTTTGTGCATAAAGTGATGTTGCTAGAACACACATTACAAGCATAGCTATTTTTTTCATTTTCTAATATTTTAATTTCAGTAACTAACTGGCAAACACTTTGCCAAAGATTTAATTATACCGCCAAAAATAAAAAAAGGGATTTACCTTGCAGTAAATCCCGATACTAATTAACCTATTTTCATAAGGTTTACCGTTCTATTCTTCCTCGTTAGAAGCAGTTTCTGTAACCGCAGGAGCAGCTTCAGCTTTCTTACCTCCACGACGAGTAGATTTCTTTTTGGCAGGTTTACCAGCGTTGTAAATCTCATTGTAATCTACAAGTTCGATCATTGCCATATCTGCGTTATCTCCAAGACGGTTACCCAACTTGATGATACGAGTATAACCTCCTGGACGATCACCTACCTTTGCCGCTACATCTCTAAATAATTCTGTAACTGCATCCTTCTGACGAAGTTTTGCAAATACAATACGACGGTTGTGAGTCGTATCAGATTTTGATTTAGTGATCATAGGCTCTACAAATTGCTTAAGTGCCTTTGCCTTTGCAACTGTAGTGTTTATTCTTTTATGTTCAATTAAAGAGCAAGCCATATTTGCAAGCATAGATTTTCTATGTGCAGTCTTTCTCCCTAAGTGATTAAATTTCTTTCCGTGTCTCATTGTAATATTTATTTTTCCGCTTTCGCGAAAGCGCTATTCTATTAAAAGTACAGCTACCTAGTCTTTATCTAATTTATATTTGGCTAGATCCATTCCGAAACTTAGACCTTTTACATTTACTAACTCTTCAAGTTCAGTAAGTGATTTTTTACCAAAGTTTCTAAACTTCATCAAATCATTCTTGTTATAAGAAACAAGATCTCCTAAAGTTTCTACCTCTGCAGCCTTTAAACAGTTAAGCGCACGTACAGAAAGATCCATATCGATAAGCTTTGTTTTAAGTAACTGACGCATATGAAGAGATTCCTCATCATAAGTCTCAGTTTGTGCAATCTCATCTGCCTCTAGAGTGATACGCTCATCAGAGAATAACATAAAGTGGTGGATAAGTGTTTTTGCAGCTTCAGTAAGTGCTTCTTTAGGGTGGATTGAACCATCTGTAATTATTTCAAAAACTAATTTTTCATAATCAGTTTTTTGCTCAACACGGTAATTTTCAATACTGTATTTTACATTACGGATAGGTGTGTAAATAGAATCTGTAAATATAGTTCCTAATGGAGCATTAGATTTCTTATTCTCCTCTGCAGGAACATATCCACGGCCTTTTTCGATAGTGATTTCCATATTAAGATTCACTTTCTTATCCATATTTGCAATAACCATATCTGGGTTAAGCACTTGGAATCCAGAAATAAACTTTTGGAAATCTCCAGCTGTTAATTGATCGATACCTGATAAAGATATTGTTACAGTCTCATTATCTATCTCTTCAATCTGACGTTTAAAACGTACTTGCTTGAGATTAAGAATAATTTCTGTAACATCTTCAACTACTCCAGCCAGTGTAGAAAACTCGTGGTCTACTCCTTCTATACGTACAGATGTTATTGCAAAACCTTCTAATGAAGATAATAATACACGACGTAAAGCGTTTCCTACTGTTAAACCATAACCTGGTTCTAAAGGTCTAAACTCAAATTTACCTTCAAAATCAGTAGAGTCAATCATAATGACTTTATCGGGCTTCTGGAAATTTAATATTGCCATATCGGTTTTCTAGCTTTAGTGGTTATTACTTAGAGTACAGCTCGACGATGAACTGTGTGTTGATGTTTTCAGGTATCTGAAGACGTTGTGGTACTGCCACAAATGTTCCCTCTTTCTTGTCGTTGTTCCAAGTGATCCACTCATAAACGTGACTTGCATTAGATAGAGAGTTAGAAATTACTTCTAAAGATTTAGACTTTTCGCGTACAGCGATAACATCACCAGCTTTTACTTGGTAAGAAGGGATGTTTACAATATTACCATTTACAGTAATATGACGGTGCCCTACTAACTGACGTGCGCCACTTCTAGAAGGAGACATTCCCATTCTATAAACTACGTTGTCTAGACGACACTCACATAATTGTAAAAGAACTTCACCTGTAATTCCAGGAGCACGGTTTGCTCTGTCATACATATTTCTAAACTGACGCTCTAGTATACCGTAAGTATACTTTGCTTTTTGCTTCTCAGCTAGTTGTACAGCGTATTCAGATTTTTTTCCTCTACGTCTGTTGTTTCCGTGTTGCCCTGGAGGGTAATTTCTTTTTTCAAAAGATTTGTCTTCTCCGAAGATTGCTTCGCTAAATTTACGAGCGATCTTTGTTTTGGGACCAGTATATCTTGCCATTTTAAATGTGTGTTTTGAGGGTGGTTAGAAATTAAGGTCAATCCTTTGCAAACCGTTCTCCCTCGAGATATTAATTAAATAATTACTTATTAAACGCGACGTCTTTTTGGAGGACGACACCCGTTATGTGGCATTGGAGTGATATCAATGATTTCTGTCACTTCAATTCCACTATTATGTACAGCACGTATCGCAGACTCACGTCCGTTACCCGGTCCTTTTACATATACTTTTACTTTACGAAGGCCTGCCTCGTGAGCAACCTTTGCACAATCTTCTGCAGCAGTTTGAGCAGCATAAGGAGTGTTCTTTTTAGAACCTCTGAAGCCCATTTTACCAGCAGATGACCAAGAGATTACATCTCCTTTTTTGTTTGTTAACGATATGATGATGTTGTTAAAAGAAGCTGTTACGTGCGCTTCTCCTACTGATTCTACAACAACTTTACGTTTTTTTGCAGTTTGCTTTGCCATTATGCCTTATTATTTAGTTGCTTTCTTCTTGTTTGCAACTGTTTTACGCTTTCCTTTTCTCGTACGTGAGTTATTCTTTGTACGCTGTCCTCTTAACGGAAGACCAACACGGTGACGGATACCACGGTAACACCCGATGTCCATCAAACGCTTAATGTTCAAAGATACCTCAGAACGAAGTTCCCCTTCGATAGTAAATGCGCCAACAGCATCACGAATACGACCTATCTCGTCATCATCCCAATCAGACACTTTCTTGTCTTCTGATACATTTGCAGTTGCAAGTATTTCTTGCGCTCTACTTTTTCCTATTCCAAAGATGTACGTTAATGCAATTACACCTCTCTTTTGTTTTGGGATATCTATCCCTGCAATTCTAGCCATAACTATTAACCTTGTCTTTGTTTAAACCTAGGGTTCTTTTTGTTTATTACGTATAATCTGCCTTTGCGACGAACGATCTTGCAATCGGCACTTCTTTTCTTAATGGATGCTCTTACTTTCATATCCAGCTTTTTTCCGCTTAGTAGCGGTAAGTTATACGAGCCTTTGACAAATCGTAAGGACTCATTTCTAATTTTACTTTATCCCCAGGTAATAATTTAATATAGTGCATACGCATCTTACCTGAGATATGCGCTGTCACAACGTGACCATTTTCTAGTTCTACACGAAACATTGCATTTGATAATGCTTCTATAATAGACCCATCCTGTTCTATTGCTGCTTGTTTTGCCATTATGCTACTGCTTTACGGTTTTTACCAGACTTCATAAGACCATCATAGTGCTTATTAAGCAGATAAGAATTCACTTGTTGCATAGTATCTATTGCTACACCCACCATAATGAGTAGAGAAGTCCCTCCATAAAATAAAGCCCATCCTTGCTGCATACCTAAAACATTTACTGCAATAGCAGGAAATATAGCGATAAGTGCTAAAAATATAGACCCTGGTAATGTAATCTGAGACATAATCTTATCTAAATACTCTGCAGTTTCAGAACCTGGACGTATCCCAGCTATAAAACCTCCACTACGCTTAAGATCTTCTGCCATTTTATTGGTAGGTACTGTAATCGCAGTATAAAAATATGTAAAGATAATAATCAAAAGTCCAAAAACTAAATTATACCAGAATCCAAATATATTATTTCCAAAGTTAGTCTGTAACCACGTACCTACTGAAGTATCTGCAAGAAAACTCGCTTCTCCAATAAGACCAGGTACGAACATAATAGCTTGCGCAAAAATGATTGGCATTACTCCAGAAGCATTTAACTTTAGAGGAAGGAAATTCCTAGCTCCAAACGCATTCTTTTCATACTCGCCAGTAGCGGTTCTTCTTGCGTATGATACTGGTACTTGACGCACCGCCATAACCAATAGGATACAAAGAAGAATAATCACAAACCAAATTACTAATTCTATAAGGATCATTATTAATCCACCATTAGATTCAGTAACACGGGCAACCCACTCTTGTACGAATGATATAGGCATAGTTGCGATAATACCTACCATAATGAGTAGTGATATACCATTACCTATTCCCTTATCAGTAATCTTTTCACCAAGCCACATTGCAAATATACATCCTGTAACTAGGATAAGTACAGATGAAATATAGAATGTAGGTGTAAGACCCATTACAAAAGCAGTAGAAGGTACTCCTAGTGCAGGTAGTGCAGCTAGATACCCTGGCGCTTGTAATAAACAGATAGCGATCGTTAACCAACGAGTGATCTGATTAATTTTACGACGGCCACTTTCTCCCTCCTTTTGTAGTTTTTGTAAATAAGGTATTGCTATACCCATTAATTGTACTACAATAGAAGCAGAAATGTAAGGCATAATACCTAAAGCAAATACAGATGCGTTAGAAAAAGCACCTCCAGTAAACGCAGCCAAAAGCCCTAAAAGCCCTTTGTCTGTAGAATCTTGAAGACCTCCTAATTGTGACGCATCTATACCTGGAAGTACAACTTGTGCACCAAAACGATATACGAGGAGAAGCGTAAGCGTAAGAATTATTCTATTCCTAAGCTCATCAATCTTCCAGATATTCTTTATTGTATCTATAAATTTCATCCTCTTCTATCGATTATAAAGTTACAGCTTCACCACCAGCAGCCTCAACAGCAGCTTTTGCAGTTGCAGTAAATTTATGAGCAGTTACTTTGATTTTAGCTTTAAGCTCACCTCTACCTAAAATCTTTACTAAATCGTTCTTACCTACAAGACCAGCTTCAATAAGTGTATCTATAGAAACCTCTTCTGTAAGACGACCAGCGTCTACATACTCTTGTAATGTATCTAGATTTACACCAGCATACTCCTTACGGTTTATGTTTGTAAATCCAAACTTAGGTACACGGCGCTGAAGTGGCATTTGTCCACCTTCAAAACCGATTTTCTTGCTATACCCAGAACGTGACTTCTGTCCTTTGTGTCCACGACCGGCTGTTCCACCGTTTCCAGTTGCCTGGCCACGTCCTTTACGACCGTCGTTTTTCTTAACAGCGCCTTTTGCAGGTCTTAAGTTATTTAACTCCATCTGTTATTTATATTAAGCTTCTTCTACAGAAACTAAGTGACTTACTTTATTTACCATACCAAGGATGTTAGGTGTGTTATCGTGCACCTTTACCTGGCCTATTTTTCTCAATCCAAGAGATTCTAAAATTCTCTTCTGGTTCTGCGTGCGATTAATCGCGCTCTTCACCTTTGTTACTTTGATTTTTGCCATTGTTCCTTGATTTATCCTTTAAACACTTTATCAAGTGAGATACCACGTTGCTTTGCAACTGTCTCTGCACTTCTTAATTGTAATAAAGCATCAAAAGTTGCTTTTACTACGTTGTGTGGGTTTGAAGATCCTTGATTCTTAGAAAGTACATCGTGTATACCTACTGATTCAAGTACGGCACGTATTGCACCACCTGCGATTACTCCTGTACCGGCTGCTGCAGGTAAAAGTAATACACGAGCCCCTCCAAATTTACCTTTCTGTTCGTGAGGTATAGTTGCTTTGTTAAGTGGAATACGCACTAGGTTTTTCTTAGCATCTTCCATAGCCTTTGCAATTGCAGAAGCTACTTCTTTAGACTTTCCTAATCCGTGTCCTACAACACCATTTTCATCACCTACAACAACTATAGCAGAAAATCCAAAAGCTCTACCTCCTTTAGTTACCTTAGTAACACGCTGAACGCCTACTAGACGATCTTTTAAGTCTAAGCCACTTGGCTTTACTAACTCTACGTTTTTATAATCTTGATACATAACTTTATTAGAATTTAAGACCGCCTTCTCTTGCGCCCTCTGCTAGTTGTTTAATTCTTCCGTGGTAAAGGTAACCTCCTCTATCAAATACTACAGCCTCAACTCCAGATTTTGTAGCTTTTTCGGCGATTGCCTTTCCTACAAGTTTTGCAGTTTCAGATTTATTAGTTTTCGCAGCAGCGATATCCTTGTCACGTGATGATGCAGCCGTAATAGTTTTTCCGCTAAGGTCATCTATTAACTGTGCATAAATCTCTTTATTACTTCTAAACACACAGAGTCTTGGTCTCTCCGCAGATCCAGAAATAGTCTTACGAATTCTAAGGTGAATTCTATTTCTTTTTTCACTTTTTGATAATGCCATTTCTCTATGTATTATGCAGATTTACCTGCTTTTCTTCTTATTATCTCTCCTACAAACTTGATTCCTTTTCCTTTGTAAGGCTCAGGCTTACGGAAACCACGAATCTTTGCAGCGACAGCCCCTACAAGTTGCTTGTCGTGTGAAGTTAACTTCACAATAGGGTTCTTACCTTTTTCTGAGATAGTCTCCACTTTAACTTCTGGAGCAATATCTAAAATGATGTTGTGAGAGAAACCTACAGCAAGGTCAAGCTTATTACCCTGATTACTTGCTCTGTATCCTACTCCTACTAACTCTAGTTGTTTTTCAAAACCTTTAGAAACTCCTTCTATCATATTTGCGATAAGAGCTCTATAAAGACCGTGCTTTGCACGTAGGTCTTTTTTATCTGATGCGCGCTCAAGAGTGATTACTCCCTCCTCGATTTTGATCTCAATACCAGAGTACTCTTGCGTAAGCTCGCCTAATTTTCCTTTTACTGTTACAGTGTTATCAGCAAGAGTTACTGTAACTCCTTCTGGCACTGTAATTGGACTTTTACCTATTCTTGACATGTCTTTGTCTTTTTATCTGATTAGTAAACGTAACAAAGTACCTCTCCTCCAACATTCTGTTGTTGCGCTTGCTTACCTGTCATAACTCCTTTAGAAGTAGAGACAATAGCAATACCTAAACCGTTTAAGATACGAGGTATCTCACTAGATGAAGAATATTTACGTAAACCAGGCTTACTGATTCTTTGGATATCCTTAATAACTGCTTCTTTAGTAATGCGGTCATACTTCAAGGCAATCTTGATAGTATCTTGCGCTTTACCTTCTACAAATTTGTAGCTAAGGATGTAACCTTGGTCAAATAAGATTTTAGTCATCGCCTTCTTAAGGTTTGATGCTGGAATCTCGACCACTCTGTGATTTGCTGCCGATGCGTTACGCACACGTGTCAGAAAATCTGCAATAGTATCTGTATTCATTTAATTATAGTTACGGTAGTGGTTTTCTCTAGTTTCGCTTTCGCGAAAGCATAAAAAGAACCTTCTACCAATTTATACTCTTTAATCTACCAGCTCGCTTTCTTAACACCTGGTATTAATCCTTGGTTTGCCATCTGACGGAACATCACACGTGATAATCCGAACTGACGCATATAACCTTTAGGACGACCAGTAAGTTTGCAACGATTGTGCTGACGTATAGGTGAAGCGTTCTTTGGCAATTTCTGCAGTCCTTCGTAATCTCCAGCTTCTTTTAAAGCTTTACGTTTTTCAGCATATTTTGCAACAGTTTTAGCACGCTTTACCTCACGGGCTTTCATTGATTCTTTAGCCATATCTTAGTTCTTTTTAAAAGGTAAACCTAATTCTTTAAGCAACGATTTTGCTTCCTTATCAGTTTGAGCAGATGTTTGAAAAGTGATGTTCATACCATCAATTTTCTTGATTCTGTCAATGTTGATTTCTGGAAAAATGATCTGCTCAGTAATACCCATACTATAGTTACCACGTCCATCAAATCCTGTTGCATTGATACCGTTAAAGTCACGTACACGTGGCAATGCAGATGTTACAAGTCTATCTAAAAACTCATACATACGCTCACCACGTAAAGTTACTTTAGCACCAATAGGCATTCCTTTACGTAATTTAAATGTTGCAACGTCTTTTTTAGACATTGTCGAGATAGCTCTTTGTCCTGTAATAAGAGTAAGCTCTTCTACAGCATTTTCAACTAACTTCTTATCTGCAACCGCAGCTCCAACACCACGAGATACTACAATCTTATTAAGACGCGGTACCTGCATAATATTTTTGTAACCAAACTCTTCTTGAAGGGCTGGCGTTACGCGGTCTTTAAACTCTTGTTTTAGTCTTGGTACGTATCCCATCACTATAATATTTCGTTGTTAGACTTTGCAAAGCGTACCTTCTTATCTCCTTCCATACGGTAACCTACTCTTGTAGTTTTACCATCCTTATCCATCAAAGATAAGTTAGAAATTTGAAGTGGCGCTTCTTTTTCTTTAATTCCACCTTGAGGATTTGCGGCGCTTGGCTTTTCATGCTTCTTCACCATGTTCACACCCTCAACGATTGCTTTGTTCTTCTCGATAAATACTTTAACGACTTTACCTTCTGATCCTTTGTGATCTCCAGCAATAACCTTTACAGTATCTCCCGTTTTTATTTTAAGCTTTGTCATCTTATTGTCTGTATTAAAGCACCTCTGGTGCTAATGATACAATCTTCATAAACTGTTTGTCACGAAGCTCTCTTGCTACTGGTCCAAATACACGAGTACCGCGCATTTCTCCCTGAGCATTTAAAAGAACACAAGCATTATCATCAAAACGGATATAAGATCCATCTGGACGACGTACTTCTTTCTTAGTACGCACAACTACTGCTGTAGATACGGCTCCTTTTTTAATTTGACCGTTCGGTGTAGCATCTTTTACAGAAACTACAATCTTATCTCCTACAGAAGCATATCTTCTCTTAGTACCTCCTAATACACGGATAGTCAAAACTTCTTTTGCTCCAGTATTATCTGCTACTTTTAATCTTGATTCTTGCTGTAACATTACTTCGCTCTTTCAATGATTTCTACTAGTCTCCAAGTCTTTGATTTACTCATAGGACGTGTTTCCATTATCCTAACTGTATCTCCTTCGTTGCAGTCGTTTGTTTCGTCGTGTGCTACGTACTTCTTCGTTTTTAAAACGAATTTACCATACATAGGGTGCTTTACTTTTTTAACCTCGGCAACAACGATAGACTTTTGCATCTTGTTACTAGTTACTACACCGACACGCTCTTTTCTTAAATTTCTTTTTTCCATCTTAAGCAGCGTTATTGTTCTCTTTTAGTTAATTCAGTTGCAATTCTAGCGACTGTACGTCTCATAGAACGCAATTGAATAGGATTGTCAAGTGGAGAGATAGCGTGAGCCATCTTAAGATCCATATAAGATCTCTTTGCTTTACCAAGCTCTTCTTGCAATTCTGCTGTAGATAATCCTTTTACCTCTGATTGTTTCATAGTACTCAAATTTATTCAGCTGAAAAATCTCTAGCTACGACATACTTAGTTCTCACTGGTAATTTCTGAGCTGCAAGACGTAATGCCTCTTTTGCAACTGGCTCAGGAATACCTCCTAATTCGAACATAATGCGTCCTGGTTTTACAACTGCTGCCCAATATTCTACAGCACCTTTACCTTTACCCATACGTACCTCTAAAGGCTTCTTTGTAATAGGCTTATCTGGGAAGATCTTAATCCAAAGAGTTCCCTCTCTTTTCATGTAACGTGTTGCTGCTATACGAGCTGCTTCTATTTGTCTCGCAGTTACAAAAGATGAATCGAGTGACTTTATACCGAACTGACCGTTAGAAAGCAAATGCCCTCTATTAGCTAGTCCTTTCATACGACCCTTCTGCTGCTTGCGGAATTTTGTTTTTCTAGGCTGTAACATTTTTTACTGTCTTTTTAAAAAATTACTTTCTACGACGTGGTCCTCGGTTATCCTTACGACCTCCGCCACCTTTAGACTTACTGTTTTGAAGCCCAACTAAAGGAGAAAGTTCTCTCTTGCCATATACTTCACCTTTCATAATCCATACTTTAACACCCAGTCTACCGTAAGTAGTGTGAGCTTCAACTAAAGCATAATCTATGTCGGCTCTAAAAGTTGATAAAGGAATACGTCCATCTTTATAAGACTCTGTACGCGCCATTTCTGCACCGTTCAGACGTCCAGAAATCTGGATCTTAATACCCTCAGCATTCATACGCATTGCAGCCGCAATAGCCATCTTGATCGCACGACGGAAAGAAATTCTTCCTTCTATCTGACGAGCAACACTCTGACCTACTAGAAATGCATCTAGCTCTGGACGTTTAATCTCGTGGATATTAATTTGTACTTCTTTACCTGTGAGTTTTTTAAGCTCCTCTTTCAACTTGTCTACTTCCTGACCACCTTTCCCAATAATAATACCAGGTCTTGCAGTAGTAATAGTAACGGTTACAAGTTTAAGCGTACGCTCAATTATAACTCTAGACACACTAGCTTTACTTAAACGAGCGTGAATGTAACGTCTAATCTTATCGTCTTCGGCAAGTTTATCACCGTAGTCATTACCTCCGTACCAGTTAGATTCCCATCCTCTGATTATTCCAAGGCGATTTCCGATTGGATTTGTCTTCTGTCCCATCTAATTAATTGCTTTGTGTGTTATCTTTTGCTCCAAGAACCACTGTTACGTGGTTAGAACGTTTTCTTATTCGGTGCGCGCGACCTTGTGGTGCTGGACGTAGTCTCTTCAACATTGTTCCAGAATCAACTTTGATCTCTTTAATAAAAAGATTTGCATCTTCAATACTTGCGTCTTCATTCTTTGCTTCCCAGTTTGCAACTGCAGAAAGAACTAGTTTCTCAACTTTACGTGATGCTTCTTTATTACTAAATTTCAATAACTGAAGTGCTCTCTCCACTTGCGTTCCTCGTACCATATCTGCCACAAGACGCATTTTACGTGGAGAAGTAGGGCAGTTATTCAATTTCGCGAAAGCGATAGACTTGTTAGCCTCTTTGCGACGATTTGCCGCTTCTTTTTTACGAACTCCCATCTCCTGTTATCTTTTACCTTTATTTTTCTTATCAGCTCCGTGCCCTCTGTATGAGCGCGTAGGTGAAAATTCTCCTAGCTTATGCCCTACCATGTTCTCAGTAACATATACTGGTACGAACTGGCGACCATTATGTACTGCAATTGTTTGCCCCACAAAATCTGGAGTAATCATAGAAGCTCTAGACCAAGTCTTAATGACAGTCTTTTTATTGCCTTCTACGTTTGCAGCAACTTTCTTTTCTAACTTATAGTGAACGTAAGGTCCTTTTTTTAATGAACGTGCCATATCTAATTATTTCTTTCTACGTTCTACAATATACTTATTACTCGACTTCGTCTTAGAACGCGTTCTGTAACCTTTAGCAGGTACACCATTACGGTTTCTTGGGTGACCTCCAGAAGACTTACCTTCACCACCACCCATTGGGTGATCGACAGGGTTCATAACAACTGGAC
Organism: Dokdonia sp.; assembly: GCA_020628615.1. GTDB lineage: Bacteria > Bacteroidota > Bacteroidia > Flavobacteriales > Flavobacteriaceae > Dokdonia. The sequence goes on along the minus strand of JAHDEV010000044.1, from coordinate 2,172 downwards.
GTACACGTGGACGACGACCTAACCAACGACTTCTACCAGCTTTACCAGATACAAGTAACTGGTGATCACTGTTAGACACAGCTCCTATTGTAGCCATACACGTTGCAAGAATCAATCTTGTCTCACCTGAAGGTAACTTTACAGTGGCAAATTTACCATCACGAGCCATTAACTGAGCAAATGCTCCAGCCGAACGAGCCATAACAGCTCCTTGACCTGGACGCAACTCTATACAAGAGATTATAGTACCTAATGGAATATCTGAAAGCGGCATTGCATTACCAATCTCTGGCGCTACATTAGATCCAGAAACTAAATTCTGACCTACTTGAAGACCATTTTGAGCAATGATATACCTCTTTTCTCCATCTTGATAATTAAGAAGTGCGATAAACGCAGTTCTATTTGGATCATACTGGATAGACGCAACAGTTGCAGGAACCCCTTCTTTGTTACGTTTGAAATCGATAATACGGTAACGCTTCTTGTGACCTCCACCTACTTGGCGAATTGTCATTTTACCCGTATTGTTTCTACCACCTGAGCGTTTTTTCGGAGCCAAAAGGCTTTTTTCCGGCTTATCAGTTGTAATCTGGTCGAAACCATTTACAACTCTAAATCGCTGCCCTGGAGTGATAGGTTTTAATTTTCTTACTGACATTTTGTTGTCTTAAATGTTGTTATAAAAATCTATTGTATCACCTTCCGCCAGCTGTACAATTGCTTTTTTAATTGCATTTGTTTTACCAGTAAGAACACCAGACTTCGTATGACGAGACTTGCGATCCGGGCGGACATTCATTGTGCGAACTTTTTCAACTGAAACACCATAAGCAGCTTCTACCGCTTTCTTAATTTCAACCTTATTTGTTCTCATACTAACTTCAAAAGTATAGCGATTCATTTCCTCACTATCTTTTGTCGCTTTTTCTGTAATAACAGGTTTTATTAAAATACTCATCGTGTCTTATTTTGCTAAGTTTGCCTCAACACCTTCTAAAGAACCCTCTAAGAATACAACATTATTTGCATTCATAATACCGTAAGTGCTTAATTCTGAGCTTTTTACGACTTTTGAGGCCTTTAAATTGCGCGACGACAAATATACATTATTATTTGACTCTCCCAACACTATTAGTGACTTTTTATTTTCTAAGCCTAAGGCTTTCAAAACGTTCACAAAATCTTTTGTTTTTGGAGCGTCAAAATTGAAGTCTTCTATTACAGTGATTGCGTTATCGTTAGCCTTCATTGTAAGTGCAGAACGACGTGCAAGTCTCTTTAATCCTTTATTTAATTTGAAAGAGTAATTTCTCGGTCTTGGTCCGAACATACGTCCTCCACCTTTAAAAACACCAGACTTGATACTACCCGCACGAGCTGTACCAGTTCCTTTTTGTTTTTTGATCTTACGAGTAGATCCTGCGATCTCTGCTCTTTCTTTAGCCTTGTGCGTACCTTGACGTTGGTTTGCAAGAAATTGCTTAACGTCTAAGTAAACTGCGTGCTTGTTTGGTTCAATTCCAAAAACAGCATCAGAAAGGTCTGCCTTTCTCCCTGTTTCTTTTCCTTTGATATCTACAACTGCTACCTTCATTACTTCTGAATGATTACATAAGCATTTTTGTGACCAGGAACACATCCCTTCACTACAAGTAGGTTCTTCTCAGCCACTACTTTCAATACTTTAAGATTTTGAACTTTTATTTTGTCACCACCCATACGTCCTGCCATACGCATTCCTTTGAATACACGCGCAGGGTAAGATGCTGCTCCAATAGAACCAGGAGCTCTAAGACGGTTATGTTGACCGTGAGTCGCTTGACCTACACCGGCAAAACCGTGACGCTTTACAACACCCTGAAAACCTTTACCCTTTGAAGTTCCCGATACATCGACAAATTCTCCTTCAGCAAAATGATCTACAGTAATTGCATCTCCTAATTTAAACTCTCCTTCAAATCCTTGAAACTCGACAACTTTACGTTTAGCAACAGTTCCTGCTTTTTTGGCGTGGCCAGTAGCAGCTTTGTTTGCCTTTTTAACGTCATCGAAACCAAGTTGAAGGGCTTCATACCCGTCAGTTTCTTTGGTTCTGACTTGGGTGATAACGCAGGGACCTGCCTCAATAACTGTACAAGGAATGTTCTTCCCGTTCTCGTCAAAGATGCT
>JAHDEV010000233.1 GCA_020628615.1 Dokdonia sp. | reverse complement strand
ACACGCCCATAAATCAAGCCGTATGGCGCTATGTGATGCGTAAAAACGTAGACTATCTAAGTAAAGTAGCCCACGAGAGCTATGTAATGGGATTAGAAAAAACCGGTATCTCTATAGATAACATCCCTTCTATGTACGGGATGAATCGTATCCTTAAAGAAATAGGATGGGCAGCCGTGGCAGTAGATGGTTTTATACCACCTAATGCGTTTATGGAGTTTCAAGCTTATAAAGTGCTTGTCATTGCCAGTGATATACGCCAGCTAGAAAACATAGAGTACACCCCTGCGCCAGATATTATACACGAGGGAGCCGGGCACGCGCCTATAATTGCAAGTCCAGACTATGCAGAGTATTTAAGAAGATTTGGAGAGATAGGTGCAAAAGCCATCTCTAGTGCCCACGATATGGAAATGTATGAGGCGGTACGCACTTTATCTATTCTTAAGGAGGCAGACGGCATCACACAAGAAGCCATAGACGCCGCCGAAAAAAGTGTAGAACAATTACAAAACAAAGAGGTACAGCCTTCAGAAATTGCACTTATACGCAACCTGCACTGGTGGACGGTAGAGTATGGAATGGTAGGTGCTGTAGAAAACCCAAAAATATACGGAGCAGGACTACTCTCTTCTATAGGAGAGAGCACCTGGTGTATGACAGACGAGGTAAAGAAAATACCTTACTCGATTAATGCTGCATACCAAGAATTTGACATTACAAAACCGCAACCTCAACTATTTGTCACACCAGACTTTGCATACCTAATGCAAGTCTTAGAAGAATTTGCAGGTACAATGGCAGTACGTAAAGGTGGCTGGCGCGGACTAAAAAAACTCATAGAATCAAAGCAAATAGGCACACTAGAACTCAACACAGGTTTACAAGTAAGTGGCATATTTACAGAGATGATTCAAAATGAAGATAATGAGGTGGTTTACTTTGCTACTCAAGGTGAAACAGCACTTTCTTATAGAGAGAAAGAACTTATAGGTCACGGAGTAAACCGTTACAAAAACGGTTTTAGCTCTCCTCTAGGCAAGCTTAAGGGCATAAATCTCTCTATAGAAAATATGGGACCAAGAGACTTAAAAGCTTATGACTTTTATGATGGTAAGCCTATCTCTTTTGAATATGAAAGTGGCATCACCGTAAGCGGATTAAATGTTACTGGGATGCGTAACCTAGGTGGGCAGTTAATGCTTATACAGTTTACAGATTGTACGGTAACTTATGGTGACAAAATTTTACACGACCCATCTATGGGAGACTTTGACCTAGTGATAGGCTCACAAATTGTCTCTGCCTTTGCCGGAGCGGCAGACTTCTTATCTTTTGATCTCATTACACACGTCGCAGAGACTAATACGGTAAAACCTACGCTCTCAGAAAAAGAAGACACGCTTAACAGGCTCTACCAGCAAGTACGATTACAAAGAGAAAGCAATCAAATAGACAAAGAAGCACTTCTTGAGGTATTTACAAGCTTACAAAAAAACTACCCTCAAGACTGGTTATGTGCCTTAGAGATTTATGAACTCACAAAAGACAACGCCGTACTCGCACATCTTAAAGAGGTGCAAAATCGCAGAGAGCAAGTAGCACACCTCATCACAAATGGCCTAGAATTAATACAGTAAACTATGGGATTTTTAAGTAAGCTCTTTGGAAATAAAAAGGATAAACTTAATGAGTACATCTCTCGTGGTGGTATCATTATAGACGTGCGCTCAAAAGCCGAGTATGATAGCGGCGCCATACCAGGCTCAAAGCACATACCTGTGCAAAACATAGCCGCCCAAGCCACAACGATTAAAAAATGGAACAAACCTGTAATATGCGTTTGTGCCAGCGGTGGTCGCAGTGCTACAGCCGCAGCCGTCCTTAGATCAAAAGGTGTTGAAGCAATTAATGGAGGCGCCTGGATGAGTGCTTATAAGAAAATGAATGGGTGATCCTTTTTTACTTTGATTATCTAGAAGTTCATAAAAGGATACACTTCTGTGAGCGCTTGTTGTTTTTTGGCAAGGCTGGCTAGAAACTTTTGGTGCGCAAGGCTGTCTTCATTAAAAGGTTTGTGAGCTAACCCCTGTTGGACTTGAGCTATTTTTTTCATTGTTTGTTGCGCTTTCGCGAAAGCGTACACCTCTACAAAACGCTCC
>JAHDEV010000043.1:10178-19308 GCA_020628615.1 Dokdonia sp. | reverse complement strand
GCGAGTTCTTTTGGGGTAGATATCTCAGGTTATTACCAGTCTGAAGAGCAGGTGTATAACAACTTTGATGGTAGATGGAGAGCTGGATTTAATATCTCAAACATAGGTCCTAAAGTGAGTTATGATGATGCTGGTCAAGAAAATTTTATCCCTACTAACTTAAAATTAGGAGGAGGTTTTGACTTCATACTAGATAGCTATAATAAAATATTTGTAGGTCTTGAGTTTAATAAATTACTCGTGCCTACGCCACCTTTAAGAGGAAGAGTAGATACAAATGGAGATGGAGAAATCACATCTGAAGATGATGTGGTTATCATTGCAGGTCAAGATGATGATGTAAACTTCTTCTCTGGTATTTTTCAATCTTTTGGTGATGCGCCAGATGGATTTAGTGAAGAGTTAAAAGAGGTGACTTGGTCACTTGCGACAGAGTATACCTATAATGATGTGTTTGCCTTAAGAGCAGGATATTTTAATGAAAGCGATTTAAAAGGAGCACGTAAATTTGCAACACTAGGAGCTGGGTTTGAGTTTAACTCAATAGACCTAGATCTATCTTATCTATTTTCTACAGGATCTGTAAGAAGTCCTTTAGAAAACACACTTCGTTTTGGACTTACGTTTACTTTTGGCGAAGAGTACGACGAGTACTAGAATTAAGACATTCGCTTAAAGCGAAATAACTTTATGGAAAAAATAAAAATCGAATCGTTTCTTGATGTGTATTCCTCTAAGGATGAGCTTCCAGAAACGATTTCTTCTTTAATGGATGAAGCATTTGCTGCTAGAGAGCGAGCGTATGCTCCGTATTCTAACTTCTTAGTGGGTGCTGCTATTCTTCTTGATAATGGAGAGGTTGTTACCGGTAATAACCAAGAGAATGCTTGTTATCCCGCTGGATTATGTGCAGAGCGCACAGCCATTTTTTATGCCTCTTCACAATATCCAGATGCAAAGATGCTCACAATGGCAATCACAGCACGCGCTAGAGATAAAGAAACTATAGATCCTATACCGCCGTGTGGTGTGTGCAGGCAAGCTATTGCAGAGTATGAAATCAAGCAAGAAGCGCCCATTGAGCTCTATTTTATGGGAGAAAAGGGCAAGGTAGTTAAGAGTGCATCTTTAGAAAACATACTTCCGCTACTCTTTACTTCAAAGTATCTATAATAGGTTCACTAATAAAACCTATGTTGTGATGGGTGTGAGAGCGCTTTCGCGAAAGCGTAAAAAGGCAACTATTTATTACGAAAGCGATTGCGTAATTTTTCCTCTCTTACAGTTTTTACATATTCCTTTAAATCGTTATTTTTGTTATTCGCCTAAAAATGGGTGGCATTTATACGCTTTTAAATGAAAAAAATCACGAAGGAAACCTACCTTAATTGGTACGAAGAGATGCTCTTCTGGCGCAAGTTTGAAGACAAGCTAGCTCAAGTATATATTCAGCAAAAAGTACGTGGCTTTCTACACCTGTATAATGGGCAAGAAGCAATACTAGCGGGATCACTACACGCAATGGATTTATCTAAAGATAAAATGATTACTGCATACCGTAATCACGTGCAACCTATCGGGATGGGAGTAGACCCAAAGCGAGTAATGGCAGAGCTTTATGGTAAAGGAACTGGAACCTCACAAGGTCTTGGAGGTTCTATGCACATATTTTCTAAAGAAAAAGGATTTTACGGAGGTCACGGTATCGTAGGGGGGCAAATCCCACTAGGTGCAGGAATGGCTTTTGGAGATAAGTATAACAAGACAGGTGCGGTGACGCTTTGCTACTTTGGAGACGGAGCAGCAAGACAAGGATCACTACACGAGACATTTAATATGGCAATGCTCTGGAAACTTCCAGTAGTATTTTGTGTAGAAAATAATGGGTACGCAATGGGAACTTCTGTTGCACGTACTGCAAACCACGAAGATATCTGGAAACTAGGTTTAGGATATGAGATGCCTTGTGGACCTGTAGATGCTATGAATCCAGTGGCCGTAGCCGAAGCGATGGACGAAGCTATCGAGAGAGCTCGCCGTGGTGACGGACCTACATTTTTAGAGCTCAAAACCTACCGTTATAGAGGTCACTCTATGTCTGATGCGCAACACTATCGTACAAAAGACGAGGTAGCAGAGTATCAAAAAATAGATCCTATTACTCAAGTAAAAGAAGTTCTTCTTAAAGAAGGTTATGCAACCGAAGAAGAAATAAAGGAAATGGATAAAAACGTTAAGAAACGCGTTGCAGAGTGTGAGAAGTTTGCAGAGGAGAGTCCATTCCCAGATGTAAATGTTATGTACGATGTAGTGTACGATCAAGAAGATTATCCATTCATACCTCATAGATTATAAGTTATGGCAGAAGTAATAAATATGCCGCGTCTGAGCGACACGATGGAAGAAGGAACAGTCGCTACCTGGTTAAAAAGCGTAGGTGACAAGGTAGAAGAAGGAGATATACTAGCAGAGATTGAGACAGATAAAGCTACTATGGAGTTTGAGTCTTTTAACGAGGGTGTATTATTACACATCGGGATAGAAGAGGGGCAAACTGCAAAGGTAGATACCCTGCTTGCCATTATAGGTGAAGAAGGAGAAGACATCTCAGGATTGCTTAATGGTGACGCTTCCGCGAAAGAAGAAGAAACTTCAACTTCAGATTCTAGTGATTCAGAAGAAACTACTGAGGCAGCTGCTGAAGATGATGCTCAAGAAGAATCATCTAGCGATGTGCCAGAAGGAGTTATTGTTGTAACAATGCCTAGACTCTCAGACACAATGGAAGAGGGAACTGTAGCTACCTGGCTTAAAAGCGTAGGGGATATGGTAGAAGAGGGCGATATTCTTGCAGAGATAGAAACAGATAAGGCTACAATGGAGTTTGAGTCTTTTCAATCTGGAACGCTATTACATATAGGCATCAATGAAGGTGAAACTGCAAAGGTAGATGCCTTACTAGCTATTATAGGCCCAGAAGGGACAGATGTCTCTGGAGTTATAAAAAGTGGCGGAGCAACAGCTAAACCGGCACCAAAAAAAGAAGAAAAGAAAGAGGAGAAAAAAGAAGCGCCAAAAGCTTCAAAAGAAAATACTACAAGTGCGCCTAAGGCTGCTGCTCCAGCAAAGGCTAGTACGAGTACAGCTGCCAACACAAGTGGAGGTCGTATTTTTGCATCACCTCTAGCTAAGAAAATAGCCGAAGAGAAAGGTATAAGCCTTGCTCAAGTAAAAGGAACTGGAGAGAACGGTCGTATTGTAAAGAGTGATGTTGAGAATTTCACACCTTCTGCAGGAGGTTCTGTACAGCAGTTTGTTGCAACCGGAGAAGAAAGCTTTGAAGAGGTAGAAAACTCTCAAATGCGTAAAGCGATTGCTCGCGGTCTTGGTAAATCTAAGTTTACAGCACCTCATTATTACCTGAACGTTGAGTTCAATATGGAAAATATGATGAGTTTCCGTAAACAGTTTAACACGCAGCCAGATACAAAGGTTTCTTTTAATGATATGATCATTAAAGCAACTTCTATTGCGCTTAAACAACACCCTCAGGTTAACTCACAATGGTTTGATGATAAGATGCGTCTTAACCACCACGTGCACATTGGTGTAGCTGTGGCTGTGCCAGATGGACTTGTTGTACCTGTAGTAGAGTTTGCAAATGAGAAGTCATTACAGCAAATTAATGCAGAGGTAAAGACACTAGCTGGTAAAGCACGTGATAAGAAACTTACCATTCCAGAGATGGAAGGATCTACTTTTACAATATCTAACCTTGGTATGTTTGGAATAACAGACTTTACGTCTATTATAAACCAGCCTAACTCGGCAATATTATCTGTAGGAGCGATTGTAGAGAAGCCAGTTGTAAAGAATGGTCAACTTGCAGTAGGTCACACGATGAAGCTTACGCTTGCTTGTGATCACCGCACAGTAGATGGTGCGACAGGAGCACAGTTCTTACAAACGCTTAAAACATATATTGAGAATCCTGTACTTATGCTTGCATAGGCCCACAGTAATTATAATGTTTAAACCCACGCATCTGCGTGGGTTTTTTTATCTTTAGCTTTATGAGAAAATTATTAGTTATAAGTACGGCGGTACTACTTACCGCTTGTAATTCAGGAGCACCATTAGTAGGTGTTAAGGGTGAGAATGTGCCAGAGGTAAAAGGGTCTAATCCTACTCAGGTAACGATGGTAATGCCGGATATAAAGAAGATGAAGTCTGTAGAAAATACAATGACTTTCTTAGCCTCAGATGAGTTGCAGGGTCGTGATACCGGTAGTGAAGGTATAGAGATGGCGGCTCAGTTTATAGAGGCTCGCTTTAAAGATGCAGGTGTAAAACCATATTATAATACCTATCGAGATAATTTTGAAGCAAAGGGGCGTGATGCTTATAATATTGTAGGAGTTCTTGAAGGAACAGATCCGGTACTTAAAGACGAGATTATTGTTATAGGTGCTCATTACGATCACATAGGTAATGGCAAAACCGTAGATGGTGATGTAATTGCAAACGGAGCAAATGATAATGCAGCTGGTACAACCGCAGTCCTGGCACTTGCAGATCATTTTGCTAAGACAAAGAACAATAAGCGAACACTCGTATTTGCATTATTTTCGGCAGAAGAAAAAGGACTGTTGGGCTCAAAGCATCTTGCTAAAGAAATGAAAGCCGCAAACACTGCTGTCTATATGGTTTTTAATATAGAGATGATAGGAGTGCCTATGGTAGGCAAAGATCACACAGTGTATGCATCAGGTTATGAGATGTCTAATTTTCCTGAGGTGTTTAATAAGTATGCAGGATCAAAAGTAGTAGGTTTCTTGCCAAAGGCTAAAGAGTTTAACTTGTTTATGCGTAGTGATAACTATCCTTTTTTCTTAGAATTTGGTGTTCCGGCACACACCATTTCTTCTTTTGACTTCACAAACTTTGATCATTACCACGGTGTAAATGATGAGGTAGAAGAGATGGATATTGCATTTATGGAAAAAGCCATAAAACAATTTATACCAGGTCTAGAGGGACTGGCAAATAGCAAGACTCAAGAAGTAAAGGTTGTAAAGCAATAGCAAAGAGTAGATAAGATAGTTTATGAAAAGAGTTATTATTACCGGTACAAGTAGAGGGATAGGTTTTGAGCTTGCAAAGCAGTTTGCAAAGGAGGGGCATCAGGTGCTTGCGCTTTCGCGAAAGCATAAAAGTTGTGCAGATCTTAATCTACAAAATCTTACCGCATTTCCTTTTGACATTACAAATCAAGATGATTTTCAGAAAGTTGTAGACTTTATAGAGAGCGATTGGGAAGGTGTAGATATCTTAATTAATAATGCAGGTGCATTATTAAACAAACCATTTGCAGAGACTACCATTGCAGATTTTGAGCAAGTGTATCGCGTTAATGTTTTTGGTGTAGCAGAGATGACTCGTGTAGTACTGCCTTATATGAGCAAAGGAAGCCACGTGGTGACTGTATCAAGTATGGGAGGTATACAGGGTAGTATGAAGTTTCCGGGTCTGGCGGCTTATAGCTCAAGTAAAGGGGCAGTTATCACCTGGAACGAACTTCTCGCCGAAGAGTATAAAGAAAGTGGTATCGCTTTTAATGTACTGGCTCTAGGGGCTGTACAAACAGAGATGCTAGAGGAGGCATTTCCAGGTTATGAGGCACCGCTTAGTGCCGTGCAAATGGCAGATTATCTTTATGACTTCTCTCGTAAAGGCAATACTTTTTATAACGGTAAAACACTGCAAGTCTCTGCAAGTACACCTTAATGTATGGTTGAAACCTTAAAAAAATACATTCCGGAGCGGGCAGCACCACCTGTTTTTGAGCTTATAAAAGAACACGGAGTGTATCTCAAAATTGTAAATGAGCGACTTACTAGGCACGGAGATTATAGAATATTACCAGACGGACAACACCAGATTACCGTTAATGTAAGTCTTAATAAATACAGGTTTCTCGTCACGCTAGTACACGAGATAGCGCATCTCGTTGCGTTTAAAAAATACGGTAGACGTATAAAACCCCACGGAAAAGAGTGGAAACATACCTTCCAGCATCTAATGTTGCCCTTTATAAGACCAGAGATATTTCCTCAAGATTTATTGCCTTATCTGGCAAGACACTTTAAAAACCCAAAGGCAAGTAGCGATACAGACGCACATCTTTCTGTCGCTTTAAAAATGTACGACCCACCGTCTGATAAAAATTATATATTTGAAATCCCTACAGGGAGCACCTTTAGAATCCAAAATGGGAAAATTTTTCAGAAAGGAAACAAAAGAGTTAAAAGGTATGAGTGTGTGGAAGTTGCAACCGGAAAAGTGTATCTTTTTCAACCCAATGCAGAAGTAGAACAATTAAAATAAAAACAAGTATGAAAGACAATAAAAACTATTATGCCCTTCTTATGGCAGGAGGTGTAGGTTCTAGGTTTTGGCCTGTAAGTACGCAAGCTTTCCCAAAGCAGTTTCACGATATGCTTGGTACAGGAGAAACTCTTTTGCAAAAAACGTTTAAGCGTCTTTCAAAATTAGTTCCGGAGGAGCAAATACTTGTGCTTACTAATGTAGATTATAATGATCTCGTAAAAGAGCAATTACCACAAATTGCACAAAAAAATATTGTGCTAGAGTCTGCAATGCGCAACACGGCTCCTTGCATTCTACTTTCGGCACTCAAGGTAGAAAAAGAAAATCCCGATGCAGTGATGATTGTAGCGCCTAGTGATGCTTGGATTGAAGATGAAGATGCCTTTGTAGGTGATTTACAAAAAGCCTTTGATGCGGCAGAGAAGGAAGAGGCTATTGTAACTTTAGGTATACAGCCCACATTTCCTAACACGGGGTATGGTTATATAAATTATGATAAGAGTGATAACGCTTTCGCGAAAGCGGTAAAACGTTTTACAGAAAAACCAGATTACCCTACTGCCAAAGAATTTGTAGCCAGCGGAGAATACCTCTGGAATGCCGGAATGTTTATCTGGAGTGTAGAAACCGTAATAAATAGCTTTAAAGAGTTTTTACCAGAGATGTATGCGCTATTTAATAAAGGGAATGCTGTTTATAACCTGCCAGAGGAGCAAGCTTTTATAGATGAAGAGTATCCTAAGGCAGAAAATATAAGTATAGATTTTGGCGTGATGGAAAAACATCAAAATGTAAAGGTCGTCCCAGCTACGTTTGACTGGAATGATTTAGGTACTTGGGGATCACTATATGATAAAATGCAAGGCGATTCTGGTGAAGATGCTGTAGTAAATGCTCGCGTGATTGCAACAAACACTTCTGGTAATATCATAAGAACAGCAAGTGATAAAGTGGTAGTTGTAGACGGACTTAAAGACTACATTATCGTCGAAAAAGAAGATGTTCTCGTTATTGTGCCAAAAAGTAAGGAGCAAGACATCAAGGAGATTCGTAATGAGGTACAATCAAAATTTGGTAATAATTTAGGATAGTGGAAAATAAAGATAATATAGGGGCAAATCCTGACCCAAAGCCTAGCGAGTTAGATATAAATCCTAAAGAAGATATGCGCGATGAGGCGCAGAGTGTCTGGGAGTCTATAAAGCAATTTTTAAACGATCTTCTTGATATACGAGAAGACACAGATCGCTCTACTACGGTAGAGGCGATACGTAAGGATATCCCTTTTAAGGGGCACAATGCGTGGATTCTTATATTCTCCATTTTTGTAGCGAGTATAGGTCTTAACGTGAGTAGTACGGCAGTAGTGATAGGAGCGATGCTTATAAGCCCGCTTATGGGACCTATTGTAGGTGTAGGACTTTCTATCGCTATAAACGATGCGCTTATGATGAAGCGCTCGTTTGTAAACCTTGCCGTTATGATTGTACTTAGTGTGCTCACGGCAACGCTATATTTTAGTTTATCACCAGTAAAGGAAGAAACTCCAGAGCTTATGGCTCGTACCTGGCCTACTATACTTGATGTATTTATAGCCATCTTTGGTGGTCTTGCCCTTATTGTGGCAAAGACTAAGTCTGGTACCATTGCCAGTGTGATTTTTGGTGTAGCGATTGCAACGGCACTTATGCCACCTTTATGTACTGTAGGGTATGGATTGTCACAATCTATTATAGGTAACAGTGAGGGGCTTTACTGGGCGCTTGGAGCGATGTATTTATTTTCTATAAATGCTGTATTTATAGCGCTAGCAACATTTACAGTATCAAAGCTTCTCAAATTTCCGCTTGTAAAATATGCAAATCAAAAAAGGAGAAAGCGCACCACGCGTATGGCTACGCTTATAGCGGTACTTGTTTTAGTGCCTAGTGTATGGACTTTCTTAAGACTGCTCAATCAGCAAATTTTTATCACAAAAGCAAAAGCTTTTGTGACTAATACGATTAAGTATGAAGGTGCAGAGATTGTAAAAGAAACTGATGACGCCGAGAAAAAACGAATAGATGTCTACCTTATAGGGAGTCTAGTTCCTCAAAATATAATAGATAGGTGGGAAGATGAATTTAAAAAAACAGAGGACTGTGAGAACTGTACCCTCGTAGTACACCAAGGAGCAGATCAAAGTGGAGAGCTAGCTGCTAGATTGAGTACAGAGGTGCGTTCTGGGATCTTAGAAGATCTCTACGTAAAAAATCAAGAAGCAATGAGCTCAAAAGATGAGCAAATAAGATTGTTAGAAAACGAGGTAACACAACTTAGAAGTACTGCCTTGCCATTTGCATCTATGCGCAATGAAGCCAAGATTAATTATGATGGGCTCAAACGTTTTGGGTATGCTACTGAGATTACTACAGACTTTAGTGGTGCCATAGATACACTCACCGTCGTGCGTGTAATGTGGGCAGATAGTTTATCTCAAGAGGTAAGATCAAGACAAGAGCAAAAAATGGGTCTCTGGATTAAAGAACGTTTTACGCTAGATACTGTAGTAGTAACGGGTAATGTTAAGGTGAGAAAGTAATCTTGTTGTTATGCTCATTAAGTGATAATGAGTAAAAGGCGTTTGTGTTATGCTTTCGCGAAAGCGCTATTAAAACCTTTCTACTTTGCGTTTTGAGCCTCTCGCACCATTTTAAACAGGTTAGAAGAGTAGACAAAGTTTGTTACATCCTTATTATCT
>JAHDEV010000043.1:8255-10078 GCA_020628615.1 Dokdonia sp. | reverse complement strand
CACCATTTTAAACAGGTTAGAAGAGTAGACAAAGTTTGTTACATCCTTATTATCTGTTTTAAAAATCTCGTGACGTGTTCCTTCCCAAGCGAGATGCCCTTTTTGTAAATACACAATGTGATCACCTATCTCCATTACAGAGTTCATATCGTGGGTGTTTATGATTGTGGTAATATCATATTCTATCGTAATCTCACGTATAAGATTATCTATTACCGTTGCTGTATTAGGATCAAGACCAGAGTTGGGCTCATCACAAAAAAGATACTTAGGGTTGTTTACAATAGCGCGGGCTATGGCAACACGTTTTTGCATTCCTCCAGAAATTTCTGAGGGAAGTTTATGGTTTGCATTTTCGAGATTTACACGCTGTATCACTTCATTTGCTCTAGCGATGCGTTCCTTTTTTTTCATTTTGGTAAACATCTTGAGCGGGAAAGCAATGTTCTCTTCTACCGTCATTGAGTCAAAGAGGGCGCTCCCTTGAAAAACCATCCCTATTTGCTCTCTCAGGTCACGTTGCTGCTCTTCATTGAGATCTGAGTATGCATTGCCATTATATATAATCTGGCCGCTATCTGGCTTGTGAAGACCTAGCATTGTTTTTAAGAAAACCGTTTTTCCAGATCCAGACTGACCAATGATTAGGTTAGTTTGTCCTGGTTTAAATGTAGTTGAGAAGCCTTTAAGTACCTCAACATCTCCAAAACCTTTGCGTATGTTTTTTACCTCTATCATCTAGCTTAATAATAATTGAGTTACTATAAAGTTTACAAGTATGATGGCAACACTCGTCCATACAAAGGATGTCGTACTGGCCTTACCTACCTCTAGCGCTCCACCTCTCATAAAATATCCGTGATATGAGGGTATGGTTGCTAGTAAAAAGGCAAAAAGGAATGTCTTGAAAAAGGCATAAAATAATTGGAATGGTATAAAGTCTTCTTGTAACCCAGCTAAAAAGGCGTCATTTGAGGTGAAGCCTCCGTAAACCGCAGCGGTATATGCGCCTATAATACCTAAGAACATTGCTATTGCAATCACAAATGGATATACAAGCATTGCAATGATTTTAGGAAATATGAGGTAGTTAAGAGAGTTGATACCCATAACCTCTAGGGCATCTATTTGCTCTGTTACACGCATAGTACCTATACTAGAGGTAATAAAAGAGCCTACTTTACCTGCCATAATGATAGAAATAAATGTAGGTGCAAATTCTAGTATTACAGACTGCCTTGCTGCAAACCCAATAAGCGACTTTGGAATAAGAGGGTTATTGAGATTAAGCGCTGTCTGTATAGCAACTACACCTCCCACAAAGAAAGATATAAATGCTACAATACCTAGAGAACCTATAATAAGGTCGTCTATTTCTTTAAAAATAAGATCACTTAACACTCTACCCTTAGTAGGTTTTACAAAGGTGTCTTTGATCATTATGAAGTACGCTCCTATAGAGTGCAGGTATGACATTGAAGTTATTTAGAAAGCTAAAGTAGGGATTTATCAGTATGTTAAAATAGTATTTAAGATACCTTTATGAATACCTACTCTTTAATAAGGGCTTTAATCTTACTGTAAATTGCCGTATTTTCATAAATACCCATAAACTCTGCAGCGCCCGGTCCATAAGCAAAAACGGGTACCATAGTAGCACTGTGACCACCGGTAGAAAATGAAGGGTTTATTTTATTATAGTCTCCCTCATCAGATGCTAGGGTAAACCCTCCCGTCTCGTGATCTGCAGTTACAACTACAAGTGTATTTCCATCTTTTGCAGCATAGTCAAGTACTTGACCTATTACAGTATCAAAATCTAT
>JAHDEV010000043.1:0-8155 GCA_020628615.1 Dokdonia sp. | reverse complement strand
TTGTTGCCATCCTCTCTGTTTTCAAAAAACTTACGCCCTCCACCGGCAAAAAAGTCTACACCAGAGGTAACGAGGTCTTGAGCAATCTCAAGTTCCATTTTTCTATATTTCTGGTGCGCATAAAAACTCGCGGGCGTCGCGTGGGTAATGGTTGAGGTTGCTATAACACCAGTTGCAAAATTTCTTTTCTCCAGATCTTCAAGTATAGTTGGTACAGCTATAGTATCTGTATTAACACCTATAGCTCCATTGTATGTCTTTATCCCTGCCGAAAATGCAGTTGCTCCAGCTGCAGAGTCTGTAATAAGGTCACTGGCAGATGAAGTTTTAATAAGCCCTATGTGTTTAAATCTATCATAGTTAGATGGCTGTGAGTTGTAAAACTGGCTTGAAGAGATCTGACTTAAACCAGTTCCGTCTGCTATCATAAGGATAACATTTTTTGGTTTCTTGTTTTGTGCGGTTGTCTTTACAGATGCGCAAGAAATAGTAAGCCCAATAAGGCAAAGAGAAAGATATTGTGTAAAAGAGGTAAACTTCATTATTAGTCAATTTTTGTAAAAGTAGTTAATGTCTACGGTACTGTTTTAAAGAAAAAGTTAAGAATTAGAGCCCTAGCTTTTTTCTTATGCCAGCCCAGCGGGTAGTTCTTATAAAATCACCCTCCTGTGGAGTCACGAGGTATTCTTTTTTTGCAGCTTTTGCTTTAAGATAGCCACTTAGGTAGTCTTTGAGCAATTTTATATTACCTTTTCTTTTGGCGAGTTTACTAGAAGCTATAAGTGTGAGTATAAGTCCGTAGCGCATACCATAAAACGCTTCGCCTTGCTTGTATTGTGCACTTTTATTGTATGTATTTCCGGTAGGTTTAAGATGTTTTACGTGCAGGGTGTCATCTGTGTGAATCTCCCATTTATGATATTTTGCAAGTAGCTCATCTATAGTATCCCATCCCATAGCTTTCTTTATGCCGCCTATATCTTTAAAACAAGCTTTGCGGTAGGCCTTGAGTGCACCCCTTATGTGATCTTTATTAGTGAGGTTTTCTAGCTCCCAGTTTCCGTCTTTTTCAATGTGACAAAAACCGCCTGCCATTCCAATAGCGTTATTTTCTATAAAAGCATTATTTACCTTTTCTAAGTAGTCGTGCGGGAAGATGAGATCTGCATCATACTTGCAAATCACATCATACTCGTCGTCTAGGCTTTCAAAACCTTTGTAAAAAGCATTTATGACTTTGCTTCCTGGTAGATGCTTGTCGCTACTTGTGATGTTGAGTAGGTGTATGTATGAGTGCGCTTTCGCGAAAGCGGAAACAATCTCTGCACTATTATCTGTGCTTTGGTCATTTACGACTACCACTTTTTTAGGAAGATGCGTTTGCGCTACCAAAGATGCAAGCGTCTGACCAATAAAAGCAGACTCATTGTGACAAGGGATGACAATGTAAAAATCCATCTTATTTGCGAGTGGCATAAATCAAATAATATCGAGGCGTAAAGAGACGTAGCAAGGGGCGTAAGCCTACCTTTTTTACGGGATTAGTAAACTTCTCGCGCTTCTTTATTTCCCATCCAGCCTTTTCAAATAACCAGTCAAACTGCCAGTCTTCAAACTCGTGATAATGTCTATCCCACATATCTGTTTTAGATCTATAGGCTGGAGAGAACCATAATTTGAGAGGCACGCTCGCCACTATCTTATTTGCTTTTATGTCTTGCAATACGGTAAAAGGGGAGAGTAGGTGTTCAAAAATTTCAAAAGCAGTAATTACATCTGCATCTGCATTTTTTACAGCTGTGGTGTCTAGATCTAAGTCTTCCCCCGTGGTGTTTTGTACGTTGTAACCTTCACGCTCCATATATGCTACAAAAGGATTGCGCACGCCTAGATCTAGAATACGTTCTTCTGTTCCTACTACTTCTTTTAAAAAATGTAGCGTGTGCTTATAGCGCTTATTTGGAAACGTGTTTTCGTACAAGAATAATGGATTATATGGTTGTGCTTGATAATTTCTTTACAAAAGTAAAGATTGTCTAGTAGCGATAAATCATCGCATTGATATTCATCCCTGCACCTACACTTGCAAAAATAACAACATCACCTTTGTTAATCTCGTGATTTTCTAGAGCGCCTTGACGTACAAGGTCAAAAACGGTAGGTACTGTAGCAACTGAGCTGTTACCTAGTTTGTTTATACTCATAGGCATAATGTGCTCTGGCATTTCTAAATCGTGAAGTTTGTAAAAACGACTCACGATAGCTTCATCCATTTTTTCATTTGCCTGATGTATAAATATCTTCTTCACCTCGTCTATGCTACATCCGCTTTTTTCTAAACAAGACTTCATAGCCTGAGGAACTTGTGTAAGGGCAAAGTTGTAGATCTTACGACCGTACATCTTGATGTATTTTGTGTCTTGGTTTGCTTCTGTGTTATATGAAGAGCCGTTAAAGAGGAAATAAGCTTCATCATAGGTAAATGTTGCCGTCTCAAATGCAAGTATGCCCGTGTCGCTGTCATCTTCTTCTATAACCGTAGCGCCAGCACCATCACTATAAATCATACTATCACGATCGTGATCATCTACTACTCGTGATAACATTTCTGTACCTATGACAAGACATTTTTTTGCCATACCAGCTTTGATGTAAGCTTGGGCTTGTATTACACCTTCTATCCACCCGGGACACCCAAAGAGGATATCATAAGCCACACATTTAGGATTCTGTATACGTAAGTTGTGCTTTATACGTGAGGCAAGACTAGGTACTATATCACTAAAGTTTGATCCCTTTTGTACATCACCATAATTATGAGCACAGATTATGTAGTCGAGCGTTTCTGGATCTATACCTGCGTCTGCTATAGCTTTTTCTGCAGCTTTAGAACCTAAGTCTGAAGACTTCATCTCGCTGGGAGCATAACGCCTTTCTTCAATTCCTGTGATGGCCTTAAATTTTTCTATAATAACTCCATTTTCTGAGGTTATTGCAGAGCCGTCCATATTCAAAAATGTATGATCTTGGAACTGGTCGTTTTTTTGAATCACGTCAGGTATAAAACTGCCTAAACCTGTAATTTTAATTGCCATAAAGGGTGTTTTGTAGTCGGGTAAAGTTACTAAAATGTATCGGGATAGAAGTGAGGCTTTATTAATCTGACCTCTTTTGTGAAATCTATAATTTTTAACCTATTAAACGCCATATAAAACGAGTTATGATGCGCACTATAAGTATCCTTGATAAATTGTTAAAATTATGAAGAGTATGGGGCTGCTAAAGTGACTTGCTTATAAAGAAAGTGGTCTAAAGCATATACTTTAGACCACTAGATAAAAATTCTATTTACTGCGTTAAGCCTCCATATATTCTTCTATAGGCGCACAAGTACATATTAAATTACGATCACCATAAGCGTCATCTACACGACGTACGGTAGGCCAGAATTTATTTTCGGCCACGTAGCTTAGCGGGTATGCTGCTTGCTCTCTACTGTATGTAAAGTCCCAAGTATCTGCTGTGAGCATTGCTAGGGTGTGAGGAGCATTTTTCATTATATGATTAGGCTCATCTGCAGTAGCAGTTTCTATTTCTTTTCTTATAGATAACATTGCATCACAAAAACGATCAAGCTCTTCTTTGCTTTCGCTTTCTGTAGGCTCTATCATAATAGTTCCTGCAACCGGGAACGATACCGTAGGTGCGTGAAAACCATAGTCCATAAGTCGTTTTGCAATATCTGTCACTTCGATACCTTTTGCTTTAAACGGGCGGCAGTCTATAATCATCTCGTGAGCCGCGCGACCGCGTTCTCCTACATAAAGACATTGGTAAGCACCATCTAGTCTTTCTTTGATATAGTTTGCATTAAGAATTGCATATTCTGTAGAGTGGCGTAGTCCTGGTTCACCTAGCATAGTGATATATGCATAAGAGATTAAGCAAGCTAGAGCAGACCCCCAAGGAGCAGCACTTATTGCTGTAATTGCTTGATCTCCACCAGTTGTTATTACCGGGTTAGACGGTAAAAATGGCACGAGTTGTTCTGCAACACAAATAGGTCCTACTCCTGGGCCTCCACCTCCGTGCGGAATAGCAAAGGTTTTATGTAAGTTAAGGTGACAAACATCTGCGCCTATTGCTCCTGGATTAGTAAGGGCAACCTGTGCATTCATATTTGCACCATCCATATATACTTGACCACCATTATCGTGTATGAGTTGTGTGATTTCTTTTACCGCACTCTCGTATACCCCGTGAGTAGAAGGATAGGTAATCATAAGAGCGGCAAGATTGTCCTTATGCTTCTCTGCTTTCTCACGTAAGTCGTCTACATCAATGTTTCCATTTTCTAGGGCCTTAGTCACAACTACTTTCATACCTGCCATTACCGCACTTGCAGGGTTAGTTCCGTGTGCAGAAGATGGAATAAGGCAAATGTTTCTATGACTATCTCCACGTGACTCGTGGTATGCTCTTATAACCATAAGCCCGGCATACTCACCTTGTGCACCAGAGTTAGGTTGTAAAGATGTGCCTGCAAAACCAGTGATTTCGGTAAGTTGGTCTTCTAGTTTTTTAAGCATAGTCTGGTACCCTTCTGCTTGATCTAGTGGTGCAAATGGGTGCATATTCCCCCATTGTGGGTCTGAGAGTGGCAGCATTTCAGACGCTGCGTTAAGCTTCATTGTACAAGACCCTAAAGAAATCATCGAGTGATTAAGTGATAAATCTTTACGCTCAAGTTTTTTGATGTAACGCATTAACTCTGTTTCAGAGTGGTATGTGTTAAAAACTGGAAGCGTTAAAAATGATGTCTCACGTGCTACTGTTTCAGGTATCGCGTTTCCTTGAGCGATTTCTGTTACTGTGATTGTTTCTTTTGAGTACGCTTTCGCGAAAGCGGAAATAATATCATTTACATCTTGAAGTGTTGTTGCCTCGTGTATTGATATGGCCACTGTCTCTGCATCTGGATAGTGGAAGTTAATCTCCATCTCTTGAGCAACTGCAGCTACCTTTGCAGCATCTGCCTTAATCTGGATTGTGTCAAAGTAACTCTCGTTTACTTGATATAAGCCTAATTTTTCAAGTGCATCTGCTACAGTTGCCGCAGTATTGTGTACTTTATTTGCTATATTTTTTAATCCTTCTGGACCGTGATATACACCGTACATACCTGCCATAACAGCAAGTAGAACTTGTGCGGTACAAATGTTTGATGTTGCTTTATCACGCTTGATGTGTTGCTCGCGTGTTTGAAGTGCCATACGTAGAGCACGCTTACCATCTGTATCTTTTGTCACACCTATGATACGACCTGGGATACTTCTCTTGTAAGCTTCCTTAGTTGCAAAGTAGGCGGCGTGAGGTCCTCCGTACCCTAGCGGAATACCAAAGCGTTGTGTGGTGCCTACGACTACGTCTACTCCAAACTCGCCTGGAGCACGTAGTTTTACAAGACTTAATATATCTGCAGCAACGGCTACTTTAATTTCGGCTGCATTTGCTTTTTCTACAAAGGCTGCATAATCATATACTTTACCAGATACTCCTGGGTATTGTAAAATTGCCCCAAAAAATTCATTAGAAAAGTCAAAGTCTTCGTGATTACCTACCACAAGTTCTATACCTATAGGTGTAGCGCGTGTTTGTAATAATGATAGTGTTTGTGGTAATATTTCTTCAGACACAAAAAACTTGTTTACTTCTTCCTTCTTTTGTGCACGACTACGTACAGAAAATAAAAGTGCCATAGCCTCTGCAGCTGCTGTTGCCTCATCAAGTAGGGAAGCATTTGCAAGCTCCATACCAGTAAGGTCTGTTATCATAGTCTGGTAGTTGAGTAAAGCCTCAAGTCTACCTTGTGCAATCTCTGCTTGATAAGGTGTGTAAGCTGTGTACCATCCCGGATTTTCTAAAATATTACGCTGTATCACAGCAGGAGTAATCGCTTGATTATACCCTAGACCTATAAATGATCTGTATACTTTGTTTTTGTTAGAAAGTGCAGTGATGTGAGCAGCAAACTCGTGCTCACTTATAGCTGGATCTAATGATAAGGGATTGTCGAGTCTGATGTTATCTGGAATGGTCTCAAAAATGAGTTGTTCCATAGTCTCAACTCCTACGGTTTTAAGCATCTCTGGGAGATCACTTCTACGTGGGCCTATGTGGCGTAATGCAAACGAATCTGTATTCATCGTATTGATTTATTTAAGGATGCACAAAAATAATGCAATGAAACCGATTTTTAGTACATAATTCACAATGGGAGGGCTAATGTTTTCAACCATATAGGTGGCTTATTAACAGTTGTAGTACTTTTGTCTAATGCAAAGCATAAAACGTCTTTTTGATTTTTATATAAATAGTAGTACTCACGTAAGTTTATCTGTTGTAGCGCTGGGGTGGATTACCTATTTGTCATTAGACATAAACGTTAATTTTATGGTGCTAAGTTTTTTGTTTTTTAGCACAGTGACGGGATATAATTTTGTTAAATATGCCGAAATAGCTGGTTTACATCACCGTAGTCTGGCACAATCCTTAAAAACAATCCAGATATATTCGGTTATATGTGGTGTAGGTATGCTGGTAACTTCCTTATTTATGTCACTAGAAGTATGGGTGGCTTGTGGTATTTTAGGTCTCGTGACACTGTTGTATGCTATCCCTTTTTTTATACCAAGAAACACAGCTTCACTCGTAAAAGGAAATTTGCGTAGCGTAGCTGGTCTAAAGATTTTTATAATAGGCGTTGTGTGGAGTGGGGTTACCGTAATCTTGCCGGTCTTACAAGATGGAATCGTTAGTTGGGATGTAGGTGTGATTTTTATACAGCGCATATTATTTGTGCTAGCGCTTATGATCCCTTTTGAGATACGAGATATGGTTTTTGATAATCCAGCTCTCAAAACTTTGCCTCAAATAGTGGGTGTAAAAAAAGCCAAAATCATTGGAGTGACCTGGCTTTTATTATGCTGTATATTAGAATTCTTTAAAGATGAATTTAATCTTGACACCTTTTTAATTCAGCTGTTTGTTATGGTAGTAACTAGTACTTGTATCTACCTATCACAAAAACGCTCTGCGGCTACAATGTACTTTTCTTCCTTTTGGGTAGAAGGAATACCATTATTATGGTTGTGGCTTGTACTTGTGGTTAACTATTTGAACTATTAAGCTGTTCTTGTAGACGTTGTTTCATAGCCTCTTTTTCGGAGGTTCTTACCGTTTGCACGGTAGGATTATTTACGGCCTTAGTGAGTTTAGAATTTCTCATAGAGTATTTTCTACAAGCACGGCAGTAAATAAGGTGTATGTTAAGACGCACCTTTTCCCAAAAAGTGGCCTCATTATACTGGTTCTTGTCGCAAATGTGGTTAGCCTCGTGACATTCTGTTTTTAATTTCATTTCTTAAAATTTAGACCCTTGAGAGGGTTTCTTTTTAACTAAGTAATCTTAATTGATTACAATTTTTTTTATTCATCTTAGGGTTACAGCCAGTCTTTTTCCATACAACTTGCCATCGCCGTTCGGGCTCTGTGAATAATCACCCAAAAGTTAGACGGAGTAATATCAAATTCATTACAAATGGCTTCAGTATCAAAGTCATCTATAGTTTTCATCTTAAAAATGCGGGCTTGTTTTTCTGGCAGTTTACCTAAGCAGTTAAAAATTGCCTCGCCTAGCTCTACATTTTGTATGCTATCTTCAGCAGTTTTATCAAAGGGGTCTGCTACGCGTTCTTCTAGCCAGTCGCCTTCACTTTCTTCATCTTTATAATTAATACGTACTTCTGCCTTACCCTTTTTTGAGTTGCTCTTACGGTAATGATCTATAATTTTACGTTTTAAGATGGAGATAAGCCAGGTGCGCTCTGTAGCCTCACCTTTAAAATTCTTCATAGACTTTAATCCCGCAAGAAATGTTTCGGAAATAAGATCTTGTGCCACTTCGCGATCATTTACACGGGCAATCGTATAGTTAAAGAGGTAGTCAGAATATTGATCTACCCACTTTGTGGGGTCAATTTGATTAGTTGCCATATAATAAAGGTCGCATTTGTGGGATTTAAATAACAGCCAAATATAAAGTTTTTCTTATTGCTGTGCTTTTTTACGCTTTCGCGAAAGCGGAATCTCCACC
>JAHDEV010000232.1 GCA_020628615.1 Dokdonia sp. | reverse complement strand
AAATAATAATTATTTATCGAATTTAGAGGTGTCCTAAAATGGGGAAGCCTACATACCCTCTGAATTGAGAGAAATTTTAAGTCATCGGCTTATTGAAAAAAAAATGATCATTTGGAAACTGTATAGTCACCCTAAGTATAATTTCTTTATTCAAGAAAGAAAAGAAATTCTGGAAAAAGCTATGATAAGAAATCCTCAGAAAAAAAATCTTAGCGAAATGTATTCGGCTATAGAAGTTATGGAAGATAGACTTATAAATGTGGAACCGCTTTATGTTTGGGATGATTCTTTACTAATTCCTAAGCCATATAAAGGTATTATGCCTAAAACTATAAGCAACACTATTTGATAAAACCCAAATCAACCTAAGTATATATTTACATCAATAACGTTCTTACTATGTGCTCTGACCTTTGCATCGACTAATAGTACTCATCAACTCACTAATCAAGGTCCAACTACTCTTATTAAGTTTCTCTAAATAAACAGTCTTAAATTCAAATATTCACGCTTTCGCGAAAGCGTAACACTACTCACTAAGGTTATAAGCATTTATTGCATCAGATATTTCATAACCCAGACGTAATCCTTCTGTGCAATCCATTCTCACATGTACTCCTAGTGGAAGTCTTGAGAAAGCACTTTCTTGAGCCATTTCTGAAAGGGAATTATACTGTCTAGGAACTCCTCTAAACTCGGTTCTACCTTCGTGCGTTTTGTCTGTAAAATTGATAGTGTTTCCAAACTCGTTGATAAATACCCCAGCTGCCGCCGAAGAAAATGCAGAATGCCCCGATGGATACCCTGGGAATGACGGGTTAGGCCAATTAATAAACCTATATAAATTGGTTTGATAAGTTGGGTCAATATACTCTTGGATATATACACTAGGGCGCATCACCATATACTCATACTTATCTGCCCAAGTGGAAACAGCAGCATCGTTCAATGAAAAGCCTAACTTTAAAAGCATCATAAGTGATTGCTCATAACTCACATCCATTTGATCTATCAATTGATTTGCAATAGAAATTTGGCGACCAGGAGGACTCATCATGAGACCTTCTACATCGTCAGACCAGAACTCTGCTACCCACAAATCATCATTATCTTCTTCTCTAGCTGCGTTGTTGATGATATACACTTCCATCATTTCATTATAAAAATCGCTATCTACATTAGTGCTATAATTAATTGCTGGCGGCACACTTGATGTCTCTTCTGATGATATTACAAATGTTCTTGCACTTGCCCAATAAGGAAACCAAGCTCTCTCCTCATCTGCACTGTACGTCCAGTAGCCTTCACCTGCAGGAGGTTCATAAGCATAGGGTTGTGGTTCTATTATTTGAGATTCAGCTGCGGTATCAGTTTGACTGTATGCAATTACTTGTTCTGCAACGTAGGTTCCCCAGGCTATAGAATTTGCAATTACTTCTGCACTCAAACCTTCTTGAAGTCTAGTTTCTTGAGCATTTTTATGTTGGCCAATTTTCACATCTACATCTCCTTGCACATTATACATGAAATGATCAAAAACTATTGCATAGCAAGTGTTTAATGCCGTTTTGATGTCTACATTATCTGGACGCTCACTAAAATCAATGGTTAATCCATCAAGATTATTCACATTAGATTGATAACCCTCTATATCTGCAACCGCTACTTCATATGCCGCGAGATGTATGTAAGCTAAGGATCTAGCAGTAGCAACAGGTCTCATCCCATATGCATATTGATCTACTTCTAACCAGAGCGTATTCCAGTCTGTGATGAGTTGTGTTGTTTGGTCTGTAACAGCTATTGAGGTATCAATAATATCAGATACTTCTAGATTTTGATTAAGACGCACATCATCTAGATCATCTTGACACGATTGAAATAATACGAAAACAAAAAGTCCTAAAAGAAACGAATATCTACGTGGGGTTCTCATAATGAATTATTTAAAGAGTATAATACGCCATAAAAGAGGGCAAACCCCTATGACATGTACAGATTACAAATAATTTAATATTCCTTTAAATGATAGTTTTATTTCTAAATAATACTAAAGATTTAAGCAAGATATAAAAACGCCTTAAAAATCTAACAATCAATATATTAAACTAACAAATAATTATACTAGTACGAAAATCTAGAATCAACAAAAACATCGACGAAATACATTAATAATCTACAAAATACACAATTTAACATT
>JAHDEV010000042.1:6555-19421 GCA_020628615.1 Dokdonia sp. | reverse complement strand
AAAAAACAAGGCCGAACACGTTCGACCTTGAATGTGTGTTTTCCGTTTTTCCCTCGCGCGCAGCTCAGGACAAGTTAGTGCGGTTATTATTTACGCTTTCGCGAAAGCGTAAACACCTATCACACTTTTATCTCTACCTCTACTCCAGATGGTAATTCTAACTTCATTAAAGCATCAATAGTCTTTGATGAAGAAGAATAGATATCCAGTAAACGCTTGTAAGAGCTAAGCTCAAACTGCTCACGAGATTTCTTGTTTACGTGTGGAGAACGTAATACAGTAAAGATTTTTTTATGTGTTGGAAGCGGAATAGGTCCAGTTACTACAGCACCTGTCGTCTTCACAGTCTTTACGATTTTCTCAGCACTCTTATCTACTAAGTTGTGATCGTAAGATTTTAGTTTTATTCTAATTTTTTGACTCATTTCCTTAGTAATTATTCGTTTGTACCTTTTGAGGCAGCGATTACTTCTTCTGCAATATTCGAAGGAGTTTCTGCATAGTGCGAGAATTCCATAGTTGAAGTCGCACGACCAGATGAAAGCGTACGTAACGTTGTTACATATCCAAACATCTCAGAAAGTGGCACAGTAGCTTTTACTGTCTTTGCACCTGCACGGTCTCCCATATCAGATACTTGACCACGGCGACGGTTAAGGTCACCTACGATATCACCCATATTTTCTTCTGGAGTAATAACTTCAAGCTTCATAATAGGCTCCATAATTACAGCCTTAGCAGCCCTTGCAGCATTCTTAAACCCAAGCTTTGCAGCAAGTTCGAAAGAAAGTTGATCAGAATCTACATCGTGGTAAGATCCATCTGTTAATGTTACTTTCATAGCATCAACTTCATAACCTGCAAGCGGTCCATTTACCATTGCCATTTTGAAACCTTTCTCTACAGAAGGAACAAATTCTTTTGGTACGTTACCTCCTTTAATAGTAGATTCAAACTGTAATCCTTCAGCTCCTTCCTCTGCTGGCTCAAGTGTAAATACAATATCTGCAAATTTACCACGACCACCAGATTGCTTCTTGTAAGTCTCTCTGTGCTCTGCTTTTTGAGTAATAGCCTCCTTGTACTCAACCTGTGGCTGACCCTGAGAAACCTCTACTTTAAACTCACGCTTAAGACGATCTACAATAATATCTAAGTGAAGCTCTCCCATTCCAGAAATAATAGTCTGTCCTGAAGCTTCATCTGTTTTTACTTGGAAAGTTGGATCTTCTTCAGCAAGTTTTGCCAAAGCCATACCTAACTTATCAACATCTGCCTTAGTTTTTGGCTCAACAGCGATACCAATTACTGGATCTGGAAAGTCCATAGATTCAAGAACAATTGGGTTCTTTTCATCAGACATTGTATCACCAGTCTTAATATCTTTAAATCCTACTGCTGCTCCAATATCACCCGCCTCGATAAAATCGATAGCATTTTGCTTATTAGAGTGCATTTGATAGATACGTGAGATACGCTCTTTTTTACCAGAACGGTTATTTAAGATGTATGACCCCGCATCAAGACGACCTGAGTAAGCACGGAAGAATGCAAGACGACCAACAAAAGGATCTGTTGCAATCTTAAACGCTAGAGCAGCAAACGGCTCTTTTACATCTGGCTTACGTAGTTCTTCTTTTTCTGTATCTGGGTTAATCCCAACGATACCATCTTTATCTGTAGGAGAAGGAAGGTAACGACATACTGCATCAAGAAGGAATTGAACTCCTTTATTCTTGAAGGCAGATCCACATATCATAGGGATAATCGCCATATCCATTACAGCAGCACGAAGTGCAGCGTGCACCTCTTCTTCTGTAATAGAATCTTCATCTTCCATAAACTTCTCAAGAAGGTTTTCATCATATGTTGCAACCTCCTCAATAAGCATAGCTCGGTACTTACGAGCTTCTTCTTTCATATCTTCAGGAATGTCAATAACGTCAAACGTAGACCCCTGAGTTTCATCGTGCCATACAATTGCACGGTTCTTTACAAGATCAACAATACCTTTAAAGTCACCCTCATCACCTATGTTTAAAACAATAGGCACAGCGTTTGACTTCAACATATCCTTTACCTGCTGACAAACAGCAAGAAAGTTAGAACCCTGACGGTCCATCTTGTTTACAAAACCTATTCTAGGCACTTTATAATTATCTGCAAGTCTCCAGTTAGTTTCTGACTGAGGCTCAACACCATCTACAGCACTAAAAAGAAATACTAACCCATCAAGAACACGTAAAGAACGGTTAACTTCTACCGTAAAATCAACGTGACCAGGAGTATCAATAATATTAAAGTGATAATCTTTAGTTTCTGGAAGAGGCTTAGCGTTCTCCATTGGAAACTTCCAAGTACAAGTAGTTGCAGCAGAAGTAATTGTAATACCACGCTCCTGCTCTTGCTCCATCCAGTCCATCGTTGCAGCACCATCGTGCACCTCTCCGATTTTATGACTTACACCCGTATAATAAAGTATACGCTCTGTAGTAGTGGTTTTTCCAGCATCAATGTGAGCCGCAATACCAATGTTTCTAGTAAATTTTAAATCTCTTGCCATTTCTTAGAATCTAAAGTGTGAGAATGCTTTATTTGCTTCTGCCATTTTGTGTGTATCAACACGCTTTTTAACAGCAGCACCTTCTTCTTTTGCCGCAGCCATAATCTCTGCAGCTAGCTTTGCAGCCATAGACTTCTCATTTCTCTTACGAGAAAAACTAATTAACCACTTCATCGCAGTAGAGATCTTACGATCTGGACGAATTTGGTTTGGTATCTGATAAGTTGCTCCTCCTACACGACGGCTACGCACTTCTACGTGAGGCATTACGTTAGATAAAGCATCTTTCCACAGCTCTAGAGCTGTTTTCTCTTCATTTGTGTTTTTTTCTTCTACGATGTCAATTGCATCATAAAAAACTTTGAATGCAGTAGACTTCTTACCACTCCACATCATCATGTTAACGAAACGAGTCACTAACTGATCATTAAATTTTGGATCTGGAAGAATTGGTCTCTTCTTGGCCTGTTTTTTTCTCATTACTTCTTCTTAAAGTGTTGTTGATTTACTTCTTAGGGCGTTTTGCACCATACTTAGATCTCGATTGCGTTCTTCCTGCAACACCAGCGGTGTCTAAGGCTCCACGTACAATGTGATATCTAACTCCTGGCAAATCCTTTACCCTTCCACCTCTTACCAATACTATCGAGTGCTCTTGTAAATTGTGTCCTTCACCACCGATGTATGCATTCACCTCTTTACCATTTGTTAAACGAACACGCGCAACTTTACGCATAGCCGAGTTTGGTTTTTTAGGTGTAGTCGTGTAAACACGAGTACATACGCCACGTCGTTGTGGGCACGATTCAAGGGCAGCAGATTTACTCTTCTTGGTAATCTTGGTTCTTCCTTTACGTACTAATTGTGAAATTGTTGGCATAATTTCTTTCTACCTAATTGTTAATTTACTTAATATACCCATTTTAAGGGTTGGCAAAAGTATGAAATTTTTCTCAGCCATCAAATAGCAGCTTGCTAATTTTTCAAAAAAGTTCTGAATACCAAAAAACTAACATACTTTAGCACTACAAAAACACGTTACCAAAACAACTATAAACCCACATATTTTTTGAAGACACACATCCTACTATACACACTATTTGTCTTCACCATTACATTAAGTGGTCAAAGTTCTGATCCAAAACTACTCTTGCTTCTAAAAGGACAGAATAAAGAAGAAACTGAACTACTCAAGACAATACCACACACTAAATCTTTTACTGAAGCCGCTTTGCTTTATAACGAAATAGACAGCATCACCAACCAGCTAATCACAAAAGGCTATTTTGATATTGAAAAAACAATTCAACAAAGCAATAACACCTACACAGCGACACTTTCATTAAACACCAGGTATGACTCCTTAACTCTTGACATCTCAAAACAACCCATTCTCAAAAATTATATTAAGGAGACACCCTACACAATATATAATAACAGTATAACAATAGAGACCGCTTTCGCGAAAGCGCTATTAGAACAACTAACCACAATTGCCGCAAACAATGGCGACCCGTTTGCAAGCTTTCAAATAACAGAACTTGCCAAAACAAATAACATTATTAAAGGTAGACTAGAAGTAACATCCGACACACAACGAAAAATAACAAGTGTGGTTTATAAAGGATATCCAAAATACCCAAATACGTTTTTAAGCAACATAACAAAAAAAGTGCTTAACAAAACCTACAACCAAGAAAAACTAAATACTATAAACGAAGAGTTACATAGCCTACGCTTTATAAGTACAACTAGAAAAGCTGAAGCTCTTTTTAAAAAAGACAGCACCACCGTTTTTTACTACATTAAAAGAGTAGATCAAAATCAATTTGACGGTTTTGTTGGTTTTGCATCAAACGAAGACAATTCTTTAAGGCTTGACGGCTACCTAGACCTGCAACTCATAAATAACTTTAACTATGGCGAAGAATTATCACTTAACTATAAATCTGACGGCGAGGATCAATCACAATTAAAACTAAGAGCATCACTCCCCTATATACTAAAGACACCCTTAGGAATAGAAAGCTCACTCTCCATCTTTAGAAAAGACAGTACATTCTCAACCACAGATATAAACATCCAGACATATTATCAACCAACTACTAATCACAAAATCGCAACAGGATACAATTACACAATATCAGAAAATCTTCTTACCAATCAAGGAACAGAACAGAACGTAGCAGATTTTAAGACCACAACAGGACACCTAGAATACCAGTACACCAAAAGGAGTAATGACTATTTCTTCCCTATAACCACGCAATTTCACATTCAAACTTATTACGGGACCAGAATTGCGAATATGACAAAAACACCACAGACCCAAATTTTATTAAAAATGAAAAGGATTTTCAATTTTAATAACAAAAACTCAATCTATATTTCTGGATCTTTTAACAGTTTGTTTTCTAAAAATTACATCACAAATGAACTTTTTAGACTGGGAGGAATTACATCAATAAGAGGCTTTGAAGAAAACAGCATCTTCACAAATCTCTCTGGAATCATAAACTCAGAATACAGACTAAAACTAAGCAATAGCCTATACATCAACACAGTAACAGATGGCGGGTATATAGAAAACAATATTACAAATGAAAAGAATTATTTGTTAAGCCTAGGTGCGGGAGCCGGAATACGCACTAAGGCAGGACTGCTGCAAATCAATATTGCAAATGGAAAATTTAACAATTCTACACTAGACCTCTCAAACACAAGATTACATCTAATTCTTGCCGTACGCTTTTAAATAAAGGGATTAACACGATTTACAAAGCGTTAAAAAAAAACTAAATTTTAGGAACTATTAGTTGTGTAATTAACTTTTTATTGTGATTTTTGGCATTGGCTAATTCAAATAATTTATAAAAATGAAAACAAAGTTTAGTGGAATTTTAACGCTATTGCTAGCGTTTGTAGTGCAAGTTTCGTTTGCACAAACAACAGTTTCCGGAACTGTTACTGAAGACAATGGTCCTTTGCCTGGTGCAAATGTCATTATCAAAGGTACTTCTACGGGAACTCAAACCGATTTTGACGGAAATTACTCAATTCAAGCAAGTCCATCTGATGTACTTGTGTTTAGTTTTGTTGGTTTCGCAACACAAGAGGTTACAGTAGGGAATCAATCAACAATTAATGTCGCTCTTGCTGCTGATAATGCCTTAGACGAGGTAATTGTAACTGCACAGGGTGTTAAGCGTGAGAAAAAAGCGCTTGGTTATGCAGTAAGTGAGGTTGCTTCTGAAGAAATAGAAGGACGTACAGAAGGTGACGTTGCTCGTGTACTTTCAGGAAAAGCTTCTGGTGTACAGATTACATCACAGAGTGGTGCTTCTGGATCTGCTACAAACGTAATTATACGTGGTTATACTTCTATTAATGGTAGTAACCAAGCTTTATTTGTGGTAGATGGTGTACCTTTTAGTAGTGACACAAACGCACAAGGAAACTTCCTTAATGGAAACAATGGTTCTTCTCGTTTCTTAGATTTAGATCCTAACAATATCGAAAGCGTAAACGTACTTAAAGGTCTTGCTGCAGCAACACTTTATGGTACTGCTGGACGTAACGGAGTTATTGTAATTACCACAAAATCTGGAGCTAGTGGAGCTGGTGGACCAAAGAAAAGTGAAATTACAATCAATCAGTCATATTTCGTAAATGAAATTGCATCATTACCTGACTATCAGAATAAATATGGTGGAGGATTTGACCAATCTTTTGGATGGTTCTTCTCTAACTGGGGACCTTCTTTTAATGCTGGTGGTGTAGACGGTTACTTAAATGACCCTGCTCAGCTAATTGACGAGAATGGAACTGTAGCTCACCCTTATGATACCCAAGCAGCTTTTAATGGGTCAAGAGGAGAAGAATTTGCTGGACAGCGTTATGAGTACAGACCTTATAACAACGTTTCTCAATTTTTCCGTACAGGAGGAGTTTCGAACACTTCTATCAATATAAACGGAGCATCTGAAGATGGTAAAGTAAACTACAACGTAAACTATGGTCACCTTGAGGATAAAGGATTTATTCCAGGAAACCAATTACGTAGAAACAACTTATCTGTTGGTGGACGAGCTCAACTTTCTAATAAGTTTACTATTTCTGGAACAATGAACTTCTCAAGAACTGATTTCGCTTCTCCTCCTGTTGCTGCATCACGTGGTAATGGTACATTAGGGTTCTCTGTTTTTGCAAATGTATTCTTTACACCTCGTAATGTAGATTTAGCTGGATTACCATTTGACATTCCTGAAACTGGAGGTAGTTTATACTACAGAAATGGTAATGATATTAACAACCCAAACTGGATTGTTAGAAATGCTAGATCAAACCAATTAACAAACCGTGTTTATGGTACTTCAACTTTATCATACGCTATAAACGACAATTTAAGTGTACAGTACCGTGCAGGTGTAGACTTTTATAATGAGCGTAATGAATTTGCTGTAAACAAAGGAGGTGTATTAGGTGCTGCCGTTGATGACATTAATGGAGTATACAACACAAATGACACAAATGTTCGTATTTGGGATCACTATGTTGCATTAAGTGGAGATTATGACCTCTCTGACAAAATTGGAATGACTTTCGTAACTGGGGCAACTTCAAGATCAAGAGAGATTGATATCCAAGGGGTAGCTAGTACAGGTCAACTTGTATTTGGGGTACAAAGACACTTTAACTTTTTAGAGCAAACACCTATTCAATTTACATCTTTCAGAAACATTGTAGGAGTATTAGGGCAAGCAGACATTGATTACGACAATATGTTATTCTTAACGCTTGCTGCTCGTAATGACTGGGTATCTAACCTTCCTAAAGAGAACAATTCTAAGTTCTATCCTTCGGTTAGTTTATCTTTCCTTCCAACAACTGCTTTTGATGGTTTAAAAGGAGATGGTCTTAATTACCTGAAAGTAAGAGCTGGTTTAGGAACCTCTGCAGGATTCCCTACAGGATTCCCTACAGTTAATACTGTTACTCAAGCTACCAACCAATTTATTGATCCATTTTCTATCAATAATATTACTACAAACAGCGTAAGTAATTTCCAAGCTAATCCAGACCTCAAGCCTGAGCTTATCTCTGAATTTGAAGTTGGATTTGATGCTCGCCTCCTTAAGAATCGCATTAGTTTAGATTTCTCTTAT
This sequence comes from Dokdonia sp., assembly GCA_020628615.1. Lineage (GTDB taxonomy): Bacteria > Bacteroidota > Bacteroidia > Flavobacteriales > Flavobacteriaceae > Dokdonia. The sequence goes on along the minus strand of JAHDEV010000042.1, from coordinate 11,693 downwards.
TTTAATCGTTCAACAGATGATCTTATTGTAAACAAACCACTACCTCCATCTACTGGATTTACATCTACACAAGCAAACGTAGGTAAAGTAGAAGGTGATGGTTTTGAGATTGATTTAGGAGTTGATGTATTCCAGTCAGAATCTGACGGATTTACTTGGAATTCTAGAATTAACTTCACAACTAGTGAGCAAATCGTAACTGAGCAAGAAGATGATCAAATCATCTACGCTGGATCTACTGCTCCATTCCTAGGAGGAAATGCTGCAATACGTGGTGAGCAATTAGGTGTGATTGTAGGAACGCGCATCCAGAGAGATGACAATGGAAACTTTGTAGTAAATGGTGCTGGTAATTATGTTGTGGAAGATAACGTAACTCTTGCTGATGGACGTAACATCACCCCTATTATAGGTAATCCTAACCCTGATTATGTAATGAACTGGATAAACAGCATCTCTTACAAAAATTTCAATTTAGGATTCCAAATGAACCATACTAAAGGAGGAGATATTGCTTCTTCTACAATTGGGGTATTATTAGGACGTGGACTTATCACAGAAACTGAAGATCGTGAGAATACTTACATACTTCCTGGTGTAACTGCAGATGGTAGTCCTAACCAAACACAGATTAACAACTCACAGTACTACTTCTCAAACGTATTATTTGGACCAAAAGAACTCCAGATATACGATGCATCAGTACTAAGACTTCAAGAAGTTTCTTTAGGATACAGTGTACCTAAGAAATTATTAGAAAAAACTCCATTTGGATCTTTCAGCGTAACTGCTAGTGGGTTTAACTTATGGTATGACGCTTACAATACTCCAGACGGAGCTAACTTTGACCCTAACGTAGCGGGTGTTGGTGTTGGTAACGGGCGTGGTTTTGATTACATCAATGGTCCATCTTCTAAAAGATATGGAGTAAGCGTAAAAGCATCATTTTAATTAAAAAGATTTTAAAAATAGAATTATGAAAAACACATTTAAATTCATAATGGCTGTTGCTATAGCAAGTAGTTCTTTGTTCTTCTCTTGTGAGACGACTGAACTAGAACTTGTAGAAAGCCCAAACAGTCTGCCAGAAGGAACGGGTGACCCATCTTTCTTGCTTAATTCAATACAGCTCTCGTATCGTAATAACGCGATTACTTTTAACGGTAATGGTGAGTCACTAACTAGAATAAGTACTTTTGGTTCAAGAGATTATTTTAACGGCCTTACAGGTGGAAGTCTTGATGGAGCTTGGACGAGAACATATGCAGGAATCTTTGCAGATGTTATCGCAATAGAGCAACTCGCAGAAGACCCAACTCAAGATCTTCGTTTCCACTTAGGAACTGCTAAGATAATGCAGGCTCACTCATTATTATGGCTAGTTGATTATATTGGCGACGTTCCTTTTACAGAAGCGTTAAATCCAATTGAATTCCCAAGTCCTAATGTAGATGCTGGAGCATCTGTTTACGAGGGGGCTCTTGGTATTCTCAATGAAGGTAAAGCCTTACTCGAATCTATTTCAGCTAGTGATGCTCTTGTTCCTGCTGTAGATATGTTTTATGATGAAGACCCTACTAAATGGGTAAAAGCGGCAAATAGTATTGCTATGAAAGCTGCAATTACTACAGGTGATATTGCCACATTTAATGCAATCGTTGCGGAAGGTGATTTTATCACAGATGCTGAAGATGATTTACAGTTTCAATATGGTACTAATTTATTAAATCCAAATACACAACATCCAGATTATTTTGCAAACTACACTGAGCAAGGTGTAGGTCCTTACCGTAGTAACTGGTTAATGGGAACAATGTTAGAAAATAACGACCCTAGAATACGTTACTACTTTTACAGACAATCAGGATGTACTCCAGGTGCATCTTGTGATCCTGAAGGAGATGGTGAAACTTTAAGCTGTTCTTTAGAAACTCCTCCTACTCATTATAATGGGTTTACTTTCTGTTTCTTAGAAGATGGATACTGGGGACGTGATCACGGAGATGATAGGGGCGCTCCACCAGATGAGTTTGTTAAAACTGCAACTGGAGTTTACCCAAGTGGAGGAAAGTTAGATGCTAATAACTTTGATAATCTTGTTGTTGTTGAGCAAGAAGATGGTTCATTTGCATTAGAACTAGACGAAGATGATGATCTTGTAGGATTAGGAGAAGGTGGAGTTGGTGCTGGAATTGAGCCTATCATCCTTTCTTCTTATGTAGATTTTTGGAGAGCAGAGGCTGCTATGGTTTCTGGAGATCCAGGAGCGGCGGCAGGTTTTATTCAGAGTGGTTTAGAAAAATCTATTGCTAAGGTTCAAGGATTTGGTGACCTAGATCAGAGCGCTGTAAATGGAATATTATCAGCAGATATTGATTCAAACACTGGTGAATTATCAAATGTTGTGTTGGCTAATACTTTGTTACCAACGTCGGCTGATAATCAAGCATTTATTGATGATGTAGTTGCAGATTTCAATAACGCAGATACAGATGGAAAATGGAATATTCTTGCAGAACAATTCTGGATTACAATGTATGGTGGTGGTGCTGAGGCTTATAACTTCTATAGAAGACAAGGTTACCCAACAACTTTACAGCCAAACCTAGAGGCAGATCCGGGAGCATTCCCAAGATCATTCCCTTATACTACGGCTGAAATAGTTGCTAATCCAAACATTAGTCAGAAGCCAGATCAAAACGTACAAGTATTTTGGGATACTAATCCACCTTCAGCAGTATCTGGTGGTTTCCCAGCAGCTAACTAAAAAATAAAAGAAAAATGAAAAATTTAATAAAATATGCCTTTGCAGGAGCCATTCTAATTGGAATGGCCTCTTGTGAGGATGATGAGCAAAACACAACAGATTTTGTTCAAGAAAATGTAGAAAGAGGTGCTGTTCTGAGAACAACAGAAATCTTTTCTAATGAATTACCTATTAATACACCTGGCGCTCAATTTTCAATTGAGATAGAAGAGCAAGATGTACAAGGAGGTGACTTACTAATGAGTGTAGATGTAGTTGGCCGTTTTGAGGACAACTCAGAAGACGATGGAGACACAACTGGAGCAAACCTAGAAACTTTCTCTTTAGGAACAATTCCAGCTAGTGAATTTACGGATGGCCCTTTTGGACTACCAAGAACTACGCTTACTTATACTATTGAAGAACTAGCAGCACTTGCTAATGTAGACCCTGCTAACCTTTTTGGTGGAGATGTATTTATTATTGACCTTACTTTAAATCTAACTGACGGACGTGTATTTAATGCAGACAACGCAGGAGGAATAATCACAGGAGGTTTCTTTAATTCTCCATTCCGTTATAATGCAAGCGTAACTTGTCCGGTTGGTGAAGATCAATTCCTTGGAGATTATGCTCTTTCTATTGTTTCTGGAGTATTTCCTGATTTCGGTGTAACTCAAGATTTTACTGAGCAAGTTTACACGATATCAAATGAAGAAGGTGGACCAACTGAGCGTACTATAGAAGATGTAATCTATCTTCCTGAATTTGGAGGTTTCATAGGAGATATGGTTTTCAATTTAGTTTGTGAAGACACAGTAACACCATTCCAAAACGTTGGTGGTGGAGTTGGTTGTGGCGGAGCCATACAACAAGGATCATTTGGAACTAACTTTGGTTCTTATGATCAAACAGATGATACATCTTTCACATTAGATTTCATCCTTACTGCTGGAGACAGCGGTAGTACTTGTCCAAGTGTACCTTATACATCTGTATTACTTTTTACTAAACAGTAATAAGACATTATATTTATTTTTAAAGGTCACCTTACAAGGTGACCTTTATTTTTTTGTAAAACATTTTACTTAAAGCTATGAAAAAGGCCCTTATACTTATACTTATACTAACAATTAGTTCTTGTAAAAACAAATCACAAAAAAAAGGAGAACTTTCACAAATAGAAATAGTAAACAATACGTTGCAAGCTCACGGAAAATCAACATTTGACTCCCACAAAATTACTTTTTCAGTAGATAATACGACATATACCCAAGAAAAAGAGAATGGTAGAGCTATTCAATCATTCAGCCGCTATAAAGATAATATAGAACACAAAGGAACATATAACGGAGGCTATATTGAATACTTTATTGATGGAGATTTACAAGAGGAAGGTAGTTATCCAGCGCCAATGTTAGAAAAATCTCTTTACGGTTTTCTTTATGCAGCAAACTTACCTTTGTCTTTAGCTACGAACGATATACTCTATAAAAAGTTAGATGAAGTAGAAATAAGAAATAAAAAGTATTTTACCATTCAAGCTTCAAATGTTGAAATGCCATCTAAAATTGATGATCAATTTATCCTATATATAAATACAGAAAACTTTTTAGTAGAATACATAGCGCTCAACCATTCACTATCGGGCAGTATAAATCAATTCCGAAGACTTAAAAATACAAGAAAGATAAATGATGTAATTTTTCAAGACTATATTATCTTTACCCCACGAAATAAAGAACTTCCTCTTTCAATGTTATTTAAAGAATATAATTCTGCTCAATTGAAGGACCATAGAACTATTAGCTTTCAGAATATAACAGTTACACCTCGCGACTCCCTTAATCTTACTTATTAACTTATTTATGGAAAAAACACTACAAATACACGGAACTCGTGCAATAATAGAAGCGATAGAAGCAGGAAAAGAAGTGGATAAAGTTTTTCTACAAAAAGGCTTACACAACTCACTTTTAAGCGAGCTTAACACGCTCATAAAAAAGCACGGTATACAAACCTCTTTTGTACCTATTGAAAAGCTTAATAAGCTTACCCAACTCAATCACCAAGGTGCAGTCGCTACGATATCTCCAGTAAAATATCACGATTTTGAAGCGCTTGTAAATAAAACAGTAGAGAGCGGTGAGACACCACTTTTTATATTACTTGACCAATTATCTGATGTACGTAACTTTGGAGCTATAATTCGTACTGCAGAGTGTACAGGAGCTCACGGAGTAATAATACCTAAAAAAGGTGGAGCACCACTTAATGGTGTTGCTGTAAAAACATCTGCTGGAGCGGCTTTTAGTATGCCTATTGCAAAAGTAGATCACATAAAAGATGCAATCTACTATTTACAAGGTTCAGGAATACAAGTTGTAGCTGC
>JAHDEV010000042.1:0-6455 GCA_020628615.1 Dokdonia sp. | reverse complement strand
GAGTCTGCCTCTGTGTCAATTTTTGGATCTGGAGGTAATTCAAAGAAGTTTCCATTTTCGTCAAATTGCCTCATAAAGGGATCATCTGCTTCATTATAATCAGGTTCCTCCCAAGCATACATAATAGATTTTGGTACGCTTTCGCGAAAGCGCAATGCAATCAAAGCACCAGCTATAAACCCAGATAGGTGGCCTTCCCAAGAGATATTTTGGCTGGTAGGTATTGTACCCCAAATTAAACTACCATAAAGAAATACAACTACAAGCGACAAAGCAACAAGCCTATAATGCTTTGCTATTATTCCTTTGAAAAACAAAAATGATACGAGCGCATAAATCACACCACTCATCCCAATGTGATACGATGTCCTACCTATAAGCCAGGTTCCCAAACCACTCAAAATGGTAATCCACAATAAAACCTTCCAAGAGATATTTCTATAAAAATAAAAAAGTGCAGTACTGAGTACCAGTAATGGCGTCGTATTATGCCATAAATGTTTTATACCGCTGTGTATAAATGGAGAAAAAAGAACACCTCGCAAGCCCAACCCTGTTCTAGGTCGTACTCCCCAGCGCGTAAAATCTAAACCAAACTTAATCTCTATCCAAAACACAAACCAGATAATGAGCACAAACAGCAAGGGGTACCCCACTACTCCATTATAAAACTTAAAATAAGACGACTCACTCTCCATAAGTGTATGATTTTCTATATTAAAGCAAATCTTCAACCATTATTATGTGAAGTGAAAGATTGTCATATAAGAAACTTCAAAATAGCTATTTTTGTATGATGAATACACCTCTTGCAGAACGTTTACGCCCTAAAAAACTTGAAGACTACCTCAGCCAGCATCACTTAGTAGGTGAGAATGGCTCACTGCAACAAGCACTTAAGGCAGGGATCATACCATCTCTCATACTTTGGGGGCCTCCAGGAATAGGCAAGACCACACTAGCAACAATTATTGCCGAAGAGTCTAAGAGACCATTTTACACACTAAGTGCCATAAACAGCGGTGTTAAGGATATACGTGAGGTAATTGATAAGGCAAAACAAAGTGGTGGGCTCTTTACCCAAAAAAATCCTATTTTATTTATAGATGAGATACACAGATTTTCAAAGTCTCAACAAGACTCTCTACTAGGGGCTGTAGAGCGTGGCTGGGTTACGCTTGTGGGGGCAACGACAGAAAATCCTAGTTTTGAAGTTATACCTGCACTACTATCAAGATGCCAAGTGTATATTTTAAAGCCTTTTGAAAAAAAAGACCTCATCCTTTTACTTAATAGAGCTATTAAGACAGATGAGATACTTAAAAAGAAAGATATAACACTGTCTGAAACAGAGGCTTTACTACGATTAAGTGGTGGTGACGCTCGTAAATTGCTTAATATTTTTGAACTCATAGTAACTACCGAAAAAGATAAGGAAGTCATCGTGACAAATGATATGGTGCTCTCTAAAGTGCAACAAAATATTGTGCGCTATGATAAAACCGGCGAGCAGCACTATGACATCATATCTGCTTTTATAAAATCCATACGTGGTAGCGACCCTAATGCAGCTGTTTACTGGCTCGCTAGAATGATAGAAGGTGGAGAAGATGTAAAATTTATCGCCAGAAGGCTCATTATTGCTGCTTCTGAGGATATAGGCAATGCAAACCCCACTGCTCTTGTCATAGCAAATAACTGTTTTCAAGCGGTTACTACTATAGGTTACCCAGAGTCGCGTATTATATTAAGCCAGTGCGTTACCTATCTTGCTAGCTCGCCAAAAAGCAATGCTGCATATCTTGCTATAGGGAAGGCTCAACAGCTTGTTAAGCAAACTGGAGACTTATCTGTACCATTACCCTTGCGCAATGCACCTACAAAGCTTATGAAAGAAATAGGCTATGGTGATGATTACAAGTATTCTCACGACTACCCCGGAAATTTTGTGCCACAAGAGTTTTTACCAAAAGAAATAAGCGGCACCACTTTTTACCAGCCTACAGATAACCCAAGAGAAAAAGCCATTAAGGAAAACCTAAAAGCAAAGTGGGGTACTAAGTATAATTACTAATCTAGATTTACAACTTGAGCTTGCCCATTATTTACTGCAGATATAAGTAGTTTTTTAGACAATCCTTTGTGGGTAATAGATGCCACATCTTTTACATTTCCATCTAAGAAAAGTGAGGTCTCTGCGGTTGAAAGGCCTTTATAACCATCTTTCTTATTAGACAGGAGTACGACACCTACTCCCGCATCATATCTAGGCGTCTCTACTTCTGTTTCATAAATGGCACCCGCTAGTATTAAATCTTGATAACCGTCATCATTTACATCTACTGTTTCTATAGATAAACCTGGACCACTCTGTGCAATTGCAGGTAACCTAGAGGTCGTAAACCCTCCATCTTTATTACCTATAAGTAGTATGGAAGAAAATGTATTTACTTCTTTTGTGTAGGCTTCTTTTAATGCATCTCCATATATATCATCTAGTGTGGCATTTGCAAAATCTGAGTAGGTAGCAAACTTATCTAAAATAAAAGGCATTTGCTGTGAGCTGCACTCTCTACCTCTTGCGGGCACATAACTGCCGTTATACTCATTACTAAGTACAAGATCAAAGGTGCCATTGTTATCAAAATCATTTGCAAAGACCTTAAATGGTTTTTTCTTTGAAGCCTTATACTTAATGTTCTCTCCTATATTTCCTATCACATAATCTTTTATCCCATCATTGTTTACATCTGTCTCCATAGCAGTAAACCATAGACCTAGGTTTTCGTCAAGTTCTGGAAGACTTTGACGTACAAAATGCCCTCCTACATTTTTAAGTAATCCTATAGGTGACCACTCTCCTACTATAAGTAAATCTTCTTTTCCATCATTATCATAATCTGTAGTAAGCACATCGTTTATAATACCAAAATCTAATAAATCTGGCGCCACATCTACGGTTACATCTGTAAATACACCTTTATCGTTACGATAAAGCACAGAAGAAGCACTAACAGGAAACTGCCCCTGCTCAATACGATTACCTATTACAATATCTTGATCACCATCTTGGTCAAAATCTATTGCAGCAATACTTTTACTATAAACAAAACGGTTATTCCCGGTCTGATCAAAAGCTGCCTTATCATAATTACCTGTACCATCATTTAGATACAGCCTATTTTCTAATAGCGCATCCTGTTTGGCAAATTCATTACCACCACTTACTACGATAAGATCCTGATCTCCATCACCATCTACATCTACAAATAATGATTCCATATCTTCATATGCCTTGTCTTTATCTAATGCAGGCTGTGATATCTTATTAAATCCAGTGGTCGATTGTATGTATAACGCTCCCGCTTGTCCTGAAGCACCTCCTATAAACAAGTCTTCAAGACCATCATTATTTGCATCTCCTTTTGATATAAAAGGGCCTAGTTGTGATTGCTTATAAGGCAATAATACTTCCTTTGTAAAATCGTTAAAGGTATTTTCCTTGTGCTTAAAATCTACGCCTAAGTTATTTTTTGCTTTCGCGAAAGCGTACATAGGCTCTTTTGTATCAATAACAGGAAGGCCTGTAAGTGTTGCTTCGTTTTCTTTTACAACAAGTGTCTGGTTTGCTTTTATATCTGTAAACTCGCTACGTTTTCCAGAAAGCCACTGTACTATGACTTTATCTACTTTCTCTACAGCGCCTAAACCAAAGTGAGCACCCTCCTCTACTGCCGAAAGATATCCTCTTGTCCTCTTATTCTCGGCTACTTGCGTGCCGTTTTTTGTAATGACAGTCACCTTTGCAAAGTCTTCTGAAAGCGTCCCTTCTGTTTTAATTTTTATAAAATTACCTAGCTTATTTTCTACAGCGGTATTCTTAAAGAGAAATGCGGTATCGTCTATATTATTTGTAATAAGTTCTAGGTCACCATCATTATCAAGATCTGCATAAGCACCTCCGTTAGAATAAGAAGCCACAGCTAGACCCCACTGGTAGGAGTTATTTTTAAAGTCTAAATCTCCATTGTTTACAAAGGCTATATTACTAAGCTTTTCTGTAGGCATTGCATCATATAACTTTTGCTTTACATCAAGAGGGACTGTTCCATTAAAGGCTCGCTGCGTGTCTCTTACCTGATTTTGTAAATCATTATCAAGGGCATATCTTCTATATCCATTTGTAACATAAACATCACGATCTGCATCATTATCCAGATCTGCTATAAGTCCTGCCCAGCTCCAATCTGTTTTTGCCATATGTGCTTGATGCACTACGTTATCAAATCTACCGTTACCACGGTTAAGCTGTAGTGAGTTAAACATATACTGGTGCTGGAAACCCATATCTTCTGTAAGCATATTAAAACGTTGCTCGTTCATACTTGCCATAAGCGTTTTTGAGCGCACGTGATCACTTGCCGCCATATCTAGTACAAATATGTCTTGCAGCATATCATTGTTTACATCCGCAATGTCTACCCCCATTCCGTAAAATGAGACTTGTGCGGTTTGTTCCTTTATTTTATCGGTAAAAGTGCCATCTTGGTTATTTATATACATCGCATCTGGCACATAATAATCGTTTGCAATATAGAGGTCTAGCCAGCCATCGTTATTTATATCACTTACTACGAGACCTAGTCCAAATGCTGGTTTGAGCAAACCTGCCTTTTCTGTTACATTCTTAAAAGTGCTGCCCGTATTTTCGTAAAGTTGGACACTGCTTTTTTCAAGATTTTTACGAATCTTCATACTTGCAAAAAATCGTTGCGGGTCTAGTCCATAAAGTTCGTTTTCATTTGACACAACAAGATCAAGATCTCCATCCTTATCAAAGTCAAAAAACGAAGATTGCGTGCTTATACCCGTATCTGAAATATTGTATTGTTTTGCGCTTTCGCGAAAGCGGTTATCACCCTCATTTATATATAACAAGTTACCACGCTCTTGTGCTTGCTTAGGCCCTCCCTGTGACACGTAAATATCTATGAGGCCATCATTATTTACATCTGCAAATGTGACACCGTTTGCCCACTGTTTACCTACATTTATACCTGCGGCATCTGAAATATCCTCAAACTGTAAATTACCTTTGTTGAGATACAATTTGTTAGGCACCTGGTTACCTGTAAAAAACAAATCTTGAAGTCCGTCATTATTGACATCTGCTACTCCTACGCCTGCTCCATTATAGAAATAGTCAAAATCAAATAGATTTGCTAGTGAGCCTACATCCTCTTTAAGTGTATTTGAAAAAGTAATCCCACTTGCATCGCTAGGTATTTGCTCAAAAATCTTTATATCCTTAGTGTTTAGGGCTTGTGATGGCCTAGTTACTTTTGAAATAGTTTGTTCTGCCTTATCACCACAAGACAGTAAAAGTATACTTATGAGTAGTGTGTAAAATTGCTTCATTATTCCTTTGTAAATATCATTTCAACTACGCCTGCTATACCTTTTATTTTGCGCTGTACAACGAGCCTACCTTCTAAGAAAAAGGCTTTCCCGCTAAAGTCTGTTGTAGTAACATCAAATGTTTCTCCATTACCCATCTCCGCAAGGCCTATCTTTTTTGAGTCATCATAAAATGTGATTGTAGTACCCGTTTGCTTTGCTTTATAAAAACCATCTTCGCTGGTAAAAATAATCGCAGCTGGTATACTAGAAGTTTTTGATCCTATCTGTTTATTTTCTTCTAGATCTGGTGATTTTTCTTTTACTATACTAGACTCTAGTACTTTCGTAGTTTTACGCTCTTCTACCTCAGCCGATGGGTTATAGCTATATTGTAAGGCCTCTATATCGTAAAAAGCTTCACGCAAAGCAGCGTGGTATGCCTCTTTGTAATCCTTTTTCTTACTTCTACCTTCTGAAGTTTTGAAAATTACTTGATCATTACAATCTTTTAAAGTCACCTCCAAAGTAGTTCTAATGAAAGTAGCGTTACCTGTTACATTTGCATATAATATCTTACAAGGATCTGTGAGTTCATTAAAAGACTTTTGATCTCTTTCGAGATAAGCCTCAAAACCATACTTATTAAAGAGAAACTTTGTGAGACTATTTACTTGATATTGATCTGGTGATTTTAAAAAATCATACTTCTCTGGAACAATTACATACTTATAATCATTAACAGATTGTGCATATAGATTGCTACTTAATGCGGTAATTACAAGTAGTGTAAAAAGATATTTCATAGGTTCTTATTTATTTTCAAATACAAGCTGCATCCCGAGCTGTAGGCTCGCACCTCTAGCTTTTGCAATGTTTGTAGACTGCACAAGATTATCGGCAGCAAGATAAAGATTAAATTTATTAATTTTTGTACTAACTAAGAGCCCTAGATTGGTGGCAGAACGCTTGTCATATGTATATGTAATTCTGGTAAGCAACCCACTATTCCATTTTTTGTCATAATAAGCAGTTATTGCTGTTTGCAATCCTCTAGG
>JAHDEV010000041.1 GCA_020628615.1 Dokdonia sp. | reverse complement strand
ATCTCTTTCCTTCTGGTATGAGTATGAGCACACGTAGTGAGCTAGAGGAGGAGCGACGTCTCTTTTATGTAGCACTCACCAGAGCAGAGAAGCAGGCATATCTCACCTACACAGAGTCTCGCTATCGCTGGGGTAAACTGGTAGATGCAGAGCCTAGCCGCTTTATAGAGGAGATAGATGATAAGTATCTGGACTACCAGACACCTATGGAGAGCTACCGCTATAAACCGCTTATAGATGCAGATATCTTTGGCGATGTAGACAAGAGTAAACTGCGTCTCAAGAAGCCGGTAAGTGGCACACCGCCTAAGGTGGGAACACCTACACAAGACCAACTACGTAAACTCAGAAAAATACGTCCAGCCGCAGGAGATAGCGCTACGCCATCACTGGCAGGTAGCCTAGAGCCAGGTACTGTTGTAGAGCACATACGTTTTGGAAAAGGAATTGTAGCCGGTATAGAAGGCAAAGGTCAAGACCAAAAAGCCGAAATCAATTTTGAAAACGGTGGACTCAAAAAACTGCTCCTGCGCTTTGCAAAACTTAAGATTGTAGAGTAGTAGGTGAGGAGTGATAAGGGTTTTTGTTACGCTTTCGCGAAAGCGTAAACAGCCTCATTACATCTTACTCGCAACACAGTTGTTTATTCTTCTATCGCAAGGTAGAGGTCTATGTATTGCCCTATCTTGGTACGTACGTCTAGGTAACTTGCCTCGTCCCAGTTACCGTGACCGCCATCATATACTGTAAATATGTGAGGTACATTATTGTTAGACAATGCCGTATCTAGTCGCTGCCCGTTTGTGAGGGGTACCAGCGGGTCTTCATTACCATAAAACTGTAGGGTAGGGCTGCTATCTACATTTGCTACGATGGCAGGGCTTAATGCTTCGGCAAGGTTTGTATTTGCAGGGTATGCGCTCTCATCTGTAAGTGCATCTAGATATTGCTCAAAACCAGGCTCATCTGCATAAAAAGGATCTGTAAAATCTGCTGGGCCTACTATGTTTGCTACAAATTTTATTTGATCTTGTGTATCATAGGTATAATCATACATCATAGCCAGATGTGCACCAGCACTAAGACCTATAAACCCATACTCGTTAAGAAAGCTTAGTTCCTCGTGGGTGTCGTCTAGTTGTTCTATTACCGCTTGCAGATCTAGAAACTGGTTAGGAAACGCAGGAACACTAGGTGGGTCTGCCAGTACATAATTCATATTTACCACTGCGTGGTCTGGGTGTTGCGATTGCACGAGGTCTATAAAAGCAGTAACATCATCCTTATCTCCTTCTACCCAGCCACCACCGTGTATGAGGATAATGGTTTTAGTTCTTGTTGCCTTACGACCAGCAGGGAGGTAGATGTCATACACCTGTAACGGGTCATCACCATACGATACATCTGTGAGTACTAAGGCTTCTAGATCTGTTTCTTCTGTAGGGCCGTCATCTGTTGCAACAACATCATCTGTGATAACCTCTGGTGCTAGCTCCTCACTATCAGAACAGTTTATTGTTAAGAATGATAGTAATACAGCAAGTAGGAGTGTGTGTAGCAGTCTCATTAAGATAGTTTTAAGTACTAACGTGTAGATGTGCTTTTTATGTTAAGGTTGCGTTAGTTTTTTATAGAGTTTGTAGCAAACTCCCTAACTTTAAATAAAAAACAAGATGATTAAAGAAGGAACAAAAGTAAAATGGAGCTGGGGAAACGGCACTGCAGAGGGTAAAGTACAGTCTACATTTACAAAGAGTGTCACCCGCACCATAAAAGGAAACGAAGTTACCCGCGAAGGCGAAGAAGGAAATAAAGCCCTCTACATAGAGCAAGAAGACGGTACAAATGTACTCAAGCTAGAAAGTGAAGTAGAGCGCGCAGACGCATAATACCTCCTAATTATACACAGCGTCTTTATGGCGCTGTTATTCTTTGTAATTTTAACCTATCTAAATGTTATGCTATGTCACAGTTTATAAAACTCTACGAGGAAAACCCAAACCCTAAAGATCTCAAGCAAATTGTAAAGATCTTAAAAGCTGGTGGTCTTATTATTTACCCAAGTGATACTGTATATGCACTGGGCTGTGATATCACAAATGCAAAAGCACTAGAAAAGGTGGCGCAGATAAAGGGCGTAAAGCTTGCAAAGGCAAACTTTTCCTTTGTGTGTGAAGATTTAAGTAACCTCTCAGATTATGTGCGACAGATAGATACAAAGACCTTTAAAATATTAAAACGTGCCCTGCCGGGACCGTATACCTTTATATTACCTGGTAATAATAACTTGCCTAGCTCTTTTAAGAAAAAGAAGGAAGTAGGGATACGTGTACCAGATAATGAGATTACAAGAGCTATTGTGCGTGCACTAGGAAATCCTATCGTATCTACCTCTATTTATGATGAAGATGAGGTGATAGAATATACCACAGATCCAGAGCTCATCTTTGAGAAATGGCAAAATAGGGTAGACGTAATAGTAGATGGTGGTTATGGAGGCAATGTACCTTCTACCGTAATTGATCTTACAGGTGATGAGCCTATTCTTATAAGAGAAGGGAAAGGAAGTCCAGAGCTATAAATAGAAAAACCTCTTCAAAGGAAGAGGCTCTTAACTAAATCTAATAAAAAGATTTGGGGGGCTTACTAGCTATGAAACTAGTAACTTATTCTCCGCCTGCAAGGGCGTCTGATGCTATTGTTGAGAAGTTGTTATCGTGGTAAACTAACTCATCTAAGCTTAATGTGTTGATGCTGTTAGGAAACTCACCGCTAAAGTCATTATCAAAAACACTTAGTTTCTTTAAAGATGGTAACATTGCGATTCCTTCTGGTAACTCTCCAGTAAACTTATTACTGTTAAGTTGTAATTCTTTCAAGTTAGTAAGACTTGTAATTGAACTAGGTAACTCACCTTCTAAATCATTACTGTAAATACTTAGTCTTTTAAGTTTCTTTAATCCAGAAAGATCTGCTGGTAAAGAACCCTCAAGACGATTAAAGAAAAGATCTAAATACTCAAGTGAACCCATTGCAAGAATATCTGTAGGTATTGTTCCTTCTAATCTATTAAGAGATAAGTTAATTGTTTTTAACCCTTTTATAGTAGCAAGACTTGCTGGTATTGTTCCTTCTAGTTTGTTGTTGTGTAAATTAAGTACTTTAAGAGAAGTTAAGTTACTTAATGAAGCAGGTAATGTACCCGTTAAGTTATTGTCTCTTAAACTTACTGCAAGAACTTGATCTCTAAAGATGGTTACACCTTTCCAGTTTTCTGGAGAATCGTTAAGATCCCAAGAGTTTTTCCACTCACTACCGTTTGTGCTGTTGTATAAATCTACAAGGGCTTGTTTTTGAGCAGGAGTAATTTCTGCGATAGCAAAAGCTGTAAAAAAGAAGCAAAGGATAGTTAGTGTAATTGATTTCATAGTTCTCTTATTTATGATTGGGTTATTCAAATGTAAGAGCATTTAATCGGCAAACAACACTATTTTCTCGATTATCGACGAAGTACACAAAATTTTAACATTTAATCGTATAATTTGTGTATTTAATCGATGTTTTGGTGGTTCGGCCTGTCTTTTGTCGAGTCAGAATTGTGTATATGAACGAAAAAAGGTTACCGTTAAACGGTAACCTTTAGTCAAATCTTGTTAAAATGAAGGTGAATTAATTCCCTTCTTCTTCAGACATATTCTTCATTTCCTCTTCAATCATATTATAAAATTGATCAATTTTAGGAAGTACATAAATCTTAGTTCTTCTGTTTGTAGATTTATTTTCTGCTGTGTCATTAGGTACAAGTGGTACAAACTCACTTCGCCCAGCTGCAATAAGTTGTGCAGGGTTTGCACCTAGCTCTACAAGCTTGCGTACAATAGCCGTTGCTCTTTTTGCACTTAAGTCCCAGTTGTCTATAAGGACCCCTCTATTATAAGGTACGTTATCTGTGTGACCTTCTACTAGTGCTTCAAAATCTGGTTTACTATTTATAACTGTAGCCACTTTACCTAAAATCTCTTCTGCTCTAGAGGTAATCTGGTAACTACCACTCTTAAAGAGTACTTTGTCAGAAAGCGATATAAATACCACACCTTTCTCTACATTAATCTCAATGTCTTGATCATTAATACCTACCTCACGTTTAAGGCTAGTTACTAGAGCAAGTGTTACACTATCCTTTTTAGTAAGTGCATCTTGTAGTCTATTAATCTTAAGATCTTTTTCTTTTAGGCTCTCTAGTGATTTCTCAAGATTTACAGCGCCTTGCTTAGTAAGAACTGTAAGATCTTTAGAACTTTGTATAAGATCGTTCTTATCTTTTCTCATCTCGGCTACACGCTCTTCAAGTGATTTTACACGAGTGGTTGCACTAGCCTTTTCTTCAAGGCAAGCGTTAAGCTTAACCGTAGCAGAGTTTAAAAGGTCTTGAGTTTCTTGCTGTCTCGCTTCTAGCGCAGCATATTCTTTTTTAGAAACGCAAGAAGTTAAGAGTAATGTGCTAGCTATACCAGCAATCAATAATCGTTTCATAGGTTGTTTAACTTTTAAATGTTTGATAAATGTACGAAACCCACTTGCTTGTGGATCATCGTTAACACATATTTATAAATTTCTTACAGGTCCTTAAAGTACTGCTTTTTTTGAACAAAGTACTTCCAGACTATTGAGAAGGTCTGCGCGTAGGGAGTAGGATACTTGAGTGTCATACGGTTAACCAGTAGTGATGGTAAGTGGTAATAAAAACTAAAGTGCGCTTTTACAATGGCAAGTAAATGCTTGTGCTTTCCTGAAAAAAGGTATTTAAGACCAGCAATACCGTCAAGTATAAGTCGTGTAAAGACGATAAAGAAAGCTCTTATTCCCTTTACATTCTTCATCACATTAAACAAGGTATTCCTAAAATTATAAAATGTCTTCTTAGGATTTTCTGATGGAAGTGTAGCGCCACCTAGATGCAGTACTTCACTAGCACCACTCGCTAGTACTTGATATCCCATATTACGTAAACGCCAGCAAAGATCTATCTCTTCTTGATGTGCAAAAAAAGTTTCGTCTAGCGCTCCTACTTGCCAGAAGTAGGGTGCTCTTACAAAAAGACAAGCTCCGCTTGCCCACTGTACCTCCCTTGTGTCATTATATTGCCCTGTATCTTCTTCACAGGTATCAAAAATACGCCCGCGACAAAATGGATAACCAAAAGCATCTAGATAGCCTCCGGCCGCACCAGCATACTCAAAGTGTGTAGGTTTCTTAAGGTCTTTTATTTTAGGTTGTACAGCACCTACTAGCGGATTGTCAAATAATGCAATCATAGGTTCTAGCCAGCCTTCGGTAACTTGTACGTCACTATTAAGCAATACATAGATGTCTGCCATAATATGCTTTAATGCATCATTATAACCTTTTGCATAGCCACCGTTTTCTGAGTTTTGTATGATTTTGACCTCCTTAAATTGCTCTTGAACATAGGCAACAGAGGTATCTGTACTCGCATTATCTGCGACATATATTTCAGCGTTTGGACTATGGGATACTACAGAAGGTAAAAATCGTTCTAGTAGCGATTTACCATTCCAGTTGAGGATGACGATTGCAATTTTCACGGTGCAAATAAAAGCTTTTTTATGTTAATACGCTTTCGCGAAAGCATAATAAAACCCATTAAGTTATTTATAATCTGGTAGTTCTCTTAAAAAGTCATAACGCTCTGCAACGCTGTCTACTTTACAATAGTAATGAGAGAGCCCATTTGTGACCATAAGCAGGTCTGCTTGCAACTCTAGATTATACCTGGCTATCTGGTCAAAGGTAGCTTGAGTGATTTGCACCTTTGGCGCTTTGCACTCTACTATAATATACAGAGACCCATCGGGTTTAAAAACCACAATATCATAACGTTTACGCGTATTTCCTACGCGTATTTCTTTTTCTACATTTATAAGACTCTCTGGATAGCCTTTATCTTCTAGCAACCATTTAAGTACGTGCTGTCGCACCCATTCTTCTGGGGTTAGTACCAAGAATTTTTTGCGTATGATGTCAAATATAAACGTTTTGTTTTCGCTATTTTTGAGCCTAAATGAGTATGCAGGAAAAGAGAGCTGTTGCATACCACAATAGTACGAGTTCTACGGGAAAAGCCAAAGGTGAAGCACGCAAAAAACATAGTAGACGATATTAAAAATGGGATTATAAAACCTATCTATTTTTTAAGTGGAGAGGAGCCCTATTTTATAGATCAAATCACAGATTACATAGAACATAACCTTCTTGATGAAGCCGAAAAAGGATTTAATCAAGTAGTACTTTATGGTCGTGATGTCTCTATAGAAGATATAGTGAGCAATGCAAAGCGATACCCTATGATGGCAGAGCGACAGGTGGTGATTGTAAAAGAAGCACAAGACCTCTCTCGTACAATAGAAAAGCTTGTAGATTATGTAAAAAACCCACAACCTACTACAGTGCTTGTTGTGGCTTATAAGTATAAGAAACTAGACAAGCGCAAAGGACTCTCAAAAGCACTTAAAACTCACGGAGTGCATTATGAAAGCAAGAAGCTTTATGAAAACCAAGTAGGTGACTGGCTGCGCCGTGTACTTATAGACGAAGGCTACCATATACAGCCTAAGGCAGCACAAATGCTAGTAGATTATCTAGGTAATGATTTAAGTAAAGTAGTAAATGAGCTCAATAAATTGATGCTTATTTTACCTAAGGGGAGTGAGATTACCCCACAGGCCATAGAGGAGAACATAGGGATAAGCAAGGACTTTAATATTTTTGAGCTTCGCAAAGCCATCTCAGAAAAAGACGTTGTAAAAGCACAGCGCATCGCACAGTACTTTACACAAAACCCAAAAGATAACCCATTAGTACTTACCGTGGGGCAACTTTTTAGCCTTTTCTCAAGTATATTAAAATATCACGGCTTACCTCAAAAGGATAAAGCTACTGTGGCAAAAACGCTAGGAGTATCTCCCTTTTTTGTAGGTGAGTATATCACTGCCGCTCGCAATTACCCTATGAAAAAAGTGAGCGCTTGTATCGCACTCATAAGAGAGGTAGATGTAAAGAGTAAAGGTGTAGGAGCAAGTGCCTTTGCAAGCAATGATCTACTCAAAGAATTGCTCGTAAAGATTATGAACTAAGGGCTAGCCACCTATTATTCGGCGGCGATTACGCTTATTTCTACATTTACGTATTTAGGTAGGTTTGCCACTTCTACGGTTTCTCTAGCAGGAGCTGTTGCCTCGTTAAAGTACTTACCATACACACTGTTTATCTTCCCAAAGTTTTCCATATCACTTATAAAGATGGAAGTCTTTACCACATTTTCAAAAGTCATTCCTGCTTCGGTAAGAATCGCTTTTACACTTTGCATTACAAGCTCAGTTTCCTCTTCTATGCTTCCTTTAAAAAGTTCGCCAGTTGCTGGTATAATGGCAATCTGCCCGCTAGTATATAACATTCCGTTTACAAGGGTTGCTTGATTGTACGGTCCTATAGGTGCTGGGGCGTTTGAAGTTGTGATTATTTTTTTCATTAGTATGGTTTTTAGTACGCTTTCGCGAAAGCGTAATTACTACTATCTCTATTATAATTGCTGGTCTGGGGTACGACGTTTGTCATATTTTATATCACTAAGCAGGTTACCGGTAATCCCAATAAAGAAATTCCACGAGGTTCTACTCAGGTCATTATTTACGGGTGGTACCCAGCTAAAGCGCATATTCCAACTCTCAAGATCTCTCGCAAAGTTAAGTGAGGTGTAAGTAATACCAGGGTTTGCAAGGTCATACCCAGTAGATCCTCCTACGGTCCAGCGGTTACCTAATTTTATATCACCACTTATTACAATAGAGTGGGTGCTTATCTGGTCTTGTCTGGCATTATTTGCATAACCTACCTGATAGCCAAAACGTAAATTCCACGGCACTTTAAAGGTGTAGAATTCTACTTCTTTTTCTTCCTCATCCTCATCTGGTTCATCTCTTCCGGCATTTCTATTTCCGGTAATATCTACTCCTTGACCCAGTAAGTCATCTGGACGGCCACCACCAGCAAAGGTTGAGTTTTCTGTACGATCTGTATTACGACCGGGATCTTTCTTACCGCCTTTCTCAAAGTCTCTACTTGAAAAACTGTAACCAAAACTCGCTTGCCCAGAAGTAAGTCTAAAAAGGCTACCACCATTATTTATGTTGAGCTTATCTATTCTTTGATTAGAACTGTTAAGCGCATAGATATCTAGATTTCCACCAAAGTTGATATCTAGCTTGTCTTGTATAATAGGTATAGAGCCATTAATATTTATAGGAGAAAGCCTGAGGCTATCTGCCGCAATATTATAAGAGGTCCTTATGTTAAGGTTGTTTATAAGATTGATTTTACGGGGCTCTGTAGCTGTGCTGTCTTTGCTCCTTACTTTAGCCTCAAGTGTATTTGCTAGACTAAAAGAAAGTGAGTTAGATACCTGGTTGCTAGGTGCTCCAAAAAAACCTCCATCAAAACGTGAGTACTCAACAGTCTCATCAAAAACGTCACTCAATGGGTCGTTAGGGTCATTGCGCTCATAGGTGTCATAAAACTGGCTAAAGGCAGGAGTGTATGACCACCCTATAGAAGGACGTACCACGTGGCGTATGGTTTGTATTTTACTACCTTCTTTAAAGTTAAAAGTACCATATACAGTTGTCCCTAGGCTTACACCTCCTCTATAAGTACGGTAGGCATCAAAACCATTTACGGTATCGCGTACCACTGTTTTTGTGTCTTGATCAAAACTCTGATCTATAGTTTTAAAAACCCAGCTCTCTTCAAAATTACCGCTCACAGAAGCACTTATGTAGTTAAAGAGTTTAAAGTTAGTAGAGATCGGGATGCTGTGTCTTATACCTGTCTGAGCGCTCTCAAACATCTCTGAGGTAAAAAACTCATCATCTGTGGTATTAAAACGGTTATCTGCTCGTAGGGCATAGCTCAGATTTACATTTTTAATAAGCCCTTTTTTGGACCCAGACTTACCTGCAAAGGGGTAGATTCTATCTACGTTAAGCTGTGTGGTAGGGAGCGACATTGTAATTTGCTCTGTCTGTGAGTTTTGAGAGTGTGTTGCTGCTACCGTAAGGTTTACAGGTACCGTACCAGGAAAGGTACGTGAGTATGACACAGAAGAACTAAAGTTGTTATTTAAAAAGTTACCCGTGTTTGCCTGACTTAACGATTGTCTATAAAAGTTACTACTACCTAAGTTTACAGAGGCAGAAAACCTACTGTTAGGACTAGATTTTGTGTCTTGAGAGTGGTTCCAGCGTATGTTATAGGTGTTTGTTTCAGAAAAATCTGGTAAGCCTCGCTCACTAAAAAGGATGCGCTCAGAGCTAAAACTAAAACGACCATTAAATTTATAACGCAGTTTATATTCTGTATCTGCTCGTATGGCATAACTACCATTAGTATAATAATCTCCTGTAAGCGCAAGATTAAAATAATCGCTCAGTGAGAAGTAGTAACCACCATCTGTTACAGAGTAGCCACGCTCATTACTCTCACCCACACCAGGTACAATAAAGCCAGACACACTACGCTCTTTTTCCATAGGGAAAAAAGCAAAAGGGATACCTATAGGTGTAGGCACATCTGCGATGTACATATTAGTAAGACCTGCAACCAGTTTTTTACCAGGTACAAACTTTACACGCCTAGCATAAAAGTAATATTCTGGATTGTCTAGATCTTCTGAGGTGGTGATCTTTACATTACTCATAAACACCACAGAGTCGTTTACACGTTTACTACGTTCGGCTTTGAGGTTTATTTGTTGCCCTCCAGCACCTTCTACGCGTGAGCCATAGATGAGGGCGCGCTGTGTGTCAAAATTAAATTTTATAGAGTCTGGTTGTACCTCATTTACACCTTGTATAAAGACGGGTATTTGAGAATAATTACCAGCAGAGTCTTTTATACCTTTTGCAAACACCGTGTTAGACTCATAGTCAAGTATGATCTCTCCGGCATTAATTTTCATATCCTCATAAAGAATCTCTGCCTCGTTATATAGGTATATTTTCTTTTTGCGCTGTGAGATGCGCTGGTAGTCTGTAGCTTTATAGGTTACCTTATCTGTAAGTGTTTCTGGTTTTTTCTTTACAGAGTCTTGAGGTTTTATAAGCAGCTCCTCTACGCTAATGTTTTTTGTAGTTAATGTGTCTACAGGAGCTTTTAGCGTCTTAAAGCCTTCTGTAGCACTCTGCATAAGCGTGGTGTCTTGAGGCGGTACACGTCTGGCATCATTCTTGGATGGAACGTCCTGAGCATTTACTGTAAGTAGTGGCAGCAAGCAAAGTGAGCAGATAATAAGAAGGAGTCCAGTTTTTGTTTGCAATGGGATTAGCCTATTTTTGTGCGAATATCAATCAATTAAAGTGCCAAAATTACGTATATTTTTTTCGGCTTTTGCCTTAGAAAATATTTTTTGAAAATAACACCCGTATTCAGCACGTTACATCAGTAAACGAGTTTAATTTTATACCTAACGCTTAAAAGAGTAAGATTTGATACAAAGGATGCGTAAAAAAGACACATTTAAGATTTATTTAACCATTGGGCTACTCGTGTGGAGTTGTTTTAATGGCGCTTTCGCGAAAGCGCAATCATCCTCAACCAGTAAGAAATTTAAGGTCGTGCTTGATGCCGGTCACGGTGGTCATGATAGCGGAAACCGTGGAAATGGGTATTATGAAAAAAATATAGCCCTAGACATTGTACTCGCCGTAGGTGCCGAACTTGAAAAGCAAAAAGATGTAGAGGTTATTTATACTAGAAAGAAGGATGTCTTTATACCACTAGCAACCAGAGCAGATATCGCAAACGAGGCAAATGCAGATCTCTTTATAAGTATACACTGTAACTCGCACTCTAGCCAGGCAAAGGGTACAGAGACATTTGTAATGGGTATCGATAAGAATGAAAAAAATATGCGCATCGCCAAAAAGGAAAACGCGGTAATCCTTCTTGAAGATAATTATGAAGAGCGCTATGCTGGCTTTGACCCTAATAAACCAGAAACAATGATAGGGCTGGAGCTTATGCAAGAGGAGTATCTTGACCAGAGTTTAAATCTAGCGAGTTTTATAGAAAAAGAATTTACAAGTGCCGTGAGAAGAAGCAGTAGAGGTGTAAAGCAAGGACCTTTCTGGGTACTGCACAGGTCTGTAATGCCTAGCGTGCTTGTAGAGACTGGCTTTCTTACTAACAATGAAGAGGGAAGATTCTTAAACTCAAACGCTGGGAGAGTTAAGATGGCAAAGGCTATAAGTACCGCGGTGACTAATTACAAGAAGGCTATACAAGCGACAGAAAGTATTACCGTAGCGGCAGATGCGCCTGTGGTTAATGAACCTGTGCGTGTTGAAAAATCTAAGGTTTATAAAGATGTTACTTTTAAAGTACAGCTAGCGGCAAGTAAGCGCAAGCTTGAGACTAAATCTTACAATTTTAAGGGGCTTAAGAATGTGAGCCGTATTAAAGATGGGAGACTTTATAAATATTTTTATGAAGCAACCTCAGACTATACACTGGCTAGAAGATTTTTACAAGATGCAAAAGCAAAGGGGTATAAGGAAGCTTTTATTGTGCCTTTTGATAAAAGTAACAACAAGTTACAGCTTAAGCAAGTGTTAAATTAGTCTTATCTGTAAGGGAGAGCTTTAACAATTCACCTACATTTGTTTTAATAACCATCATCTCAATTAATGTCTAAAGAAATCAAAACCGCCATACTAGTAATTGCAGCACTGCTGTTACTTATTTTTGGCTACAATTATCTTAAAGGAAATAATCTACTAGATAAGAGTAAAATTCTCTACGCAAAATATGATAATGTAGAAGGTCTTGCACCTTCATCACAAGTGACTATTAATGGGTTGCCAGTGGGTAGAGTACTATCTATAGACTTTGCAGACAGTTCTGGTAAGCTCGTTGTAAAGTTTGTGGTTGAAAAAGATTTTGAGTTTTCAAACCAGAGTCTTGCTAGAGTCTACGGTGGAGGATTAATAGGCGGTAAGTCACTAGCGATAGTTCCTGCCTATGAGAAGGGACAAAATGCAAAAACTGGAGATACACTGCCAGGTGAGATGGGAGAAGGAATTATGGAGCTCGTAAATGAGCGCCTTACGCCATTACAAAATCAAGTTGAGAAGGTAATAGGAGACACAGATTCTCTTCTTGTAAACGTAAATTCTGTACTAGATAGAGATACAAGAGCAAACTTAAGAGACGCTATTGCAAACTTTACAACGGCATCAAGAGAGCTTAAAGGAATATCTGGGTCTGTAAATGCCTTATTATCAGAAAACCAAGTAAAATTAGACCGTACCATAGCAAATCTTGACAAAATGAGTGGTAATTTTGCAACATTATCAGATTCGTTGTCACAGATACAAATGGGGACAATGGTTGCAGATTTAGAAAAGACTATAGCAGATTTTCAAGAAATCTCTAATAAGTTAAATTCTCCAGAAGGAACCGTAGGTAAACTTTTGAATGATGAGCAACTTTACTTAAATTTGGATCGTACAGCAAATCAGATGGGGGACTTACTTCAGGATATGAAGCTCAACCCGAAGAGATATGTTCATTTTTCGCTTTTTGGTAAAAAACCGGGAGCGTACACTCCGCCTAAAGATTCGTTACAGTAGGCGCGAGCTTAACTAACGAATTTTATGCAATACATTCAAAATTTTATTTTCCTTGTAGCCCTAGTTCTTGGGGTTGGTTTCTTTGTAAAAAACATTAAAAAGCTTTCCCGTAATATAAATCTGGGGAAAGATGTAGATCGTTCTGATAACAAGCCACAGCGCTGGAAGAATATGGCAAAGATTGCCTTAGGCCAGTACAAGATGGTAAAAAGACCAGTATCTGGTATTCTACACGTTGTTGTTTACGTAGGTTTTATCATCATAAACATAGAAGTACTTGAGATCATTATAGATGGTCTTTTTGGTACGCACAGAGTATTTAGCTTCTTAGGAGGGTTATATGATTTTCTTATAGGTAGCTTTGAGATTCTTGCATTTCTAGTACTTGTAGCGGTTATCATTTTCTGGTTACGCCGTAATGTGATTAAAATACAACGATTCTTAAAACCAGAGATGAAGGGATGGCCTAAGTCTGATGGTAATATCATACTCTATTTTGAAGTAGTATTAATGGGGCTTTTCTTAACAATGAATGCTGCCGACTTACAATTACAAACTATGGGAGCTGCTCACTACGCATCTGCAGATGGTAGTATAATGGGTTCTTTCCCTATAAGTAGTTTTATAGCACCACTTTTTGAAGGAATGTCTGAGAGTGCTCTTATAATCGTAGAGCGTGCAGCCTGGTGGATACACATCTTAGGAATATTAGTTTTCTTAAATTACCTATACTACTCAAAACACTTACACATCTTGCTTGCATTCCCAAACACTTGGTATGCAAAACTTAAACCACAAGGTGAGTTTAATAACCTACAAGCTGTTACAGATGAGGTAATGCTTATGATGGATCCTAATGCAGACCCATTTGCCGCGCCACCAGAAGGAGCAGAAGAGGCAGAGGTAGGTAAATTTGGCGCTAGTGACGTTACAGATCTTAACTGGGTACAACTTATGAACTCTTACAGTTGTACAGAGTGTGGACGTTGTACTAGTGAGTGTCCTGCAAACCAAACAGGTAAAAAATTGAGCCCTCGTAAGATTATGATGGATACTCGTGATCGTCTTGAGGAAGTTGGTAAAAATATAGATAGCAATGATGGCGTGTTCGTACCAGATAACAAGCAGTTGCTAGATGATTATATCACAAAAGAAGAGCTTTGGGCTTGTACTACGTGTAATGCTTGTGTTGAGGCTTGTCCTATAGGTATTGATCCATTGAGTATTATTGTAGATATGAGACGTTATATGGTGATGGAAGAAAGTGCAGCACCTACAGATTTAAATAATGCAATGACTAACATAGAGAATAATGGTGCGCCGTGGCCGTTTAATCAGTTAGACAGAGGTAACTGGATTAATGAGGGGTAACATTTTTATAATAGTAGGATTGTTGTTTTTCGCTTTCGCGAAAGCGCAAACCCCTACAAAAAATTATAAAATTGATAGTTTACAATTTAAAATGTACACACGCCTCTTCGTAGGGCCGCAGTCACAAGTAGATAGTGTTACAGTCAAAAAGATATTTTGTGATTGGTGTACAGAAAACCAGATGCAAGTATTAAGAGATGAGGCAATGCGACAATCTATGATAGAGCGTCACAACCCTAGATATAAAAAACCTGGAGAGCATAGACTGGCCCTCTACGTAAGATTTAGTAAAGAAGATTTTAAAAACCTAAACGATACCAATGAATAAAGAAGACGTAGACAAGCTATTAAGCGAGAAGTTAGAAGATGGAGAGCACGTAAGTCCAGTACTTCCAGAAGGTGTTAAAAACTATCTTATTGATATAGATGGTACCATTACAGAAGATGTTCCTAATGAGGAGCCAGAGCGTATGGGTACTTGTGAGCCTTTTCCAGATGCATTAAAAACGCTTAACAAGTGGTATGATGAGGGACACATAATCTGTTTCTTTACTTCAAGAACAGAAGAGCACAGAGATGTAACTACAGAGTGGCTAAATCGTCACGGGTTTAAATTTCATAGCCTTTTAATGGGGAAACCTAGAGGAGGAAATTATCACTGGGTAGATAATCACCTAGTAAAAGCAACACGATACAAAGGTAAATTTACAGACCTGGTAGAAAAGAAAGTGACCATAGAGGTCTTTGAAGATTAAATTATAATTAGATTACATAGTAATATACGCATATGAGTGAGACACTTAAAGTACCCACAATGGCCGAATATCTGGCGCAAGGAAAGCAGCCAGAAGTACTCTTTTGGGTAGGTTGTGCAGGGAGTTTTGATGACAGAGCAAAGAAAATTACAAAAGCATTTGCTCGTATATTAAATAAAGCAAACGTAGATTTTGCAGTTTTAGGCGCAGAAGAAAGCTGTACTGGAGATCCAGCAAAAAGAGCAGGAAATGAATTCTTATTCCAGATGCAGGCAGTTACAAATATTGAAGTGCTCAATGGTTATGAGGTGAAGAAAATTGTGACGGCTTGCCCACACTGCTTTAATACCCTTAAAAATGAGTACCCATCACTAGGTGGTAACTATGAGGTGGTACACCACACACAGTTCTTAAAATCACTGCTAGATGATGGCCGTCTTACTGTAGAAGGAGGTAAATTTAAAGGAAAGCGCATCACCTTCCACGATCCTTGTTATTTAGGTCGTGCAAATGGCGTATATGAAGCACCAAGAGAATTACTACGCAAACTAGATGTAGAGCTTGTAGAAATGCGCAAGTGTAAAACTAATGGTTTATGTTGTGGGGCTGGTGGAGCACAAATGTTTAAAGAGCCAGAACCAGGTAACAAAGACGTAAACATAGAGCGTACAGAGCAAGCACTAGAGGTGAAGCCAGACGTGATAGCAGCAGGATGTCCGTTTTGTAACACAATGATGACAGATGGTGTTAAGAACAAAGAAAAAGAAGATAGCATTGAGGTGATGGACGTTGCAGAGATGATTGCCTCTGCAGAAGAATTGTAGAGACTATGGGTGATAAGGATAAGCCTGGTCAGAAGGTAAATTTGTTTGATAAAGTCATTCATATCATATCGACACCTGGTAGTATTTTACTCCTTATAATCATTGTAAGACTCACATATCGATACCTTAAGTACGATAGTTTTAGTTTATTTTAAGCGGATGTAACATCCGCTTTTTTTTACTTTTAAAATAGAATATATGCTTGTAGATTTTAATTCACTTTCAGACACATCAAGAATCTGGTTATACCAGTCTGATCAAAAATTTACAGATGAGCAAGTAGCTCAACTAGAAAAAGATTTGAGTACTTTTTTAACTGGCTGGACAGCTCACGGAGCAAGTCTTAAGGCAGGTTTTGAAATAAAATATAATCGTTTTATAGCCATAGGCCTTGATCAAACAGAAGCTGCCGCTAGTGGATGCTCAATAGATAGCCAGGTGCGATTTATTATATCATTACAAGAGGAACTAGGTGTAGATCTTCTTGATAAAATGAATGTGACTTATTATCAAAATGATCGCATACATTATAAAACACTCCTTGATTTTAAAAAAATGATCAAAGACGGTGCAGTAGGTAAGAATACTATAGTGTTTAATAATCTAGTAGCTACTGTAGGTGAGTATAAAGTAAACTGGGAGATTGCTGCAAAAGATAGCTGGCATTCTCGCTTTCTTAAAAAAGGAAAATAGCTAGTCTCTCTTAGTTCATAAGATGTTGTTAAGATTTCTAATTTTTAAGAACAGGGTTACAATAAACCTCCTATTTTTATATTAGTAATTAGAAAGCACTCCTTGGCGTTATTTTTGATTTCTACACGACAACTTAAAAACCTAGACTATATGGCGTTTACACGCAATCTTACCATACTATTATTTCTTTTAATTACGACTTTTGCTTACGGTCAAGAGCAATATCCTTTATATGCAAAGGATATTGTGGCACAGCGCGCTTGGGTTGATTCTGTTTATCAACAAATGACCCCAAAAGAGCGCATAGGTCAACTATTTATGGTTGACATATTCTCAAGTGACCCTCAGGTCAAGATAGATAAAATCAAAAAGCTCATTAAAGAAGAGCACATAGGCGGTCTCATATTCTCTAAAGGTGGTCCTATGCGACAGGCAAAACTCAATAATGAGTTTCAAGCAATGTCAAAAACAAAACTCCTCGTGGGTATGGATGCAGAGTGGGGACTTGCAATGAGACTAGATAGCACATATGCTTTTCCGTGGAATATGACATTGGGTGCCATACAAGATAATAATATTGTAAAGAAGGTGGGAAAACGCATAGGCGAGCACTCAAAGCGTCTTGGTGTACACATTAACTTTGCTCCTGTAGTTGATATTAATATTAACCCTGCAAACCCTATTATAGGGAATCGCTCTTTTGGAGAAGATAAAGTAAACGTAACAGAAAAGGCTATTGCCTTTATGGAAGGAATGCAAGAGGCCGGTGTCTTAGGCAGTGCAAAGCATTTTCCTGGTCACGGAGATACAGATAAAGACAGTCATAAAACGCTCCCAACTCTCAATTTTACAAAAGAGCGCCTTCAGAGTGTAGAGATGTATCCCTATAAACCTATTATAGAAAATGGCATTGCAAGTATTATGGTAGCCCACCTTAATGTACCAGCACTTGTTCCAGAAGAAGGTGTACCCACAAGTATATCACCTACGGTGGTTACAAAAATGCTTAAGGAAGAGTACCTCTTTCACGGCTTGATATTTACAGATGCCCTTAATATGAAGGGCGCAGCAAACTTTAAAGAACCTGGAGATATTGACCTTGCAGCCTTTAAGGCAGGTAATGATATCTTGCTTATAAGTGAAAATGTTCCTTCGGCTTCCGCCAAAATTTTAAATGCATTACAACAAGGTGAGATTACAGAAGAGCGGTTAGCCCATTCTGTCAAGAAAATACTATATGCAAAATACAAAGTAGGACTACATAATTATACACCTGTCTCAACTAAAAATCTTGTGAACGACCTGAATTCTAGATATGATGATATAGTATATAGCGAGGCAATCGAAAATGCAATTACTGTTACAAAAAACAACAATAACGTTATCCCAGTTACAAATATTGATCAGAAAAAGATAGCTTATGTAGGTCTTGGTGATGATGACGGTTCAGCTTTTAAGCAGCAACTACGCAAGTATGCTTCTATTGAAAATATCACAACAAAAACTCTAGAGGCCACCCAAGAAAAACTAGCCGATTTTAACTATGTAATTATTGGTTTCCACAGATCTAATGCAAACCCTTGGAAATCATATAAGTTTACAAAAGAAAACATACGTTGGATTAAGGAGATAGCCAAAACAAAAACGGTGGTATTAGACCTTTTTGTGCGTCCTTATGCAATGCTAGACCTGCAAGACACAAAAGATATAGAAGCAATCATACACAGTTACCAGAACAGTAAACTAGCGCAAGAAAAAAGCGCACAGCTCATCTTTGGCGCAATTCCAAGCAAAGGTAGATTACCCGTATCGCTAGGCGATACACCCATACGCACAGGTTTACAATCTGGAACCCTAAGAAGAATGTCTTATGGTATACCAGAAGAGGTAGGCGTAGACTCAGATACCCTCAATATTAAGATAGACTCTCTTGTAAATCTAGGGATTAAAAGAGCGATGATGCCTGGAGCACAGGTGCTTGTTGCGCGTAGAGGTAAAGTGATATATGATAAAAGTTTTGGATATCACACCTATAATAAAAAACAACCTGTACGTCCAGAGAGTATGTATGACATTGCCTCTATGACAAAAATTCTTGCCTCATTACCGCTCTTAATGGAGCTTGAGAGCGAGGGAAGTATCGATCTAGAAGATAAGTTAGGCACGCTTATTCCAGAACTAAAAGGTAGTAATAAAGCAAATATTACTCTTAAAAAGGCACTGTCTCATTACGGGAGATTCAAAGCGTGGATTCCGTTTTATGTGAGCACGCTAGACTCGGTTACAAAAAAACCACTAGATGATTATTACAGCACTTCATACTCGCCTAATTATAATATCAAGGTGGCAGAGAAGATGTACCTACGCACTGGATACACAGATACTATTATAAAGAAAATAGCAGACAGTGACTTGCGCTCTCGCTTATCTTATAAGTACAGCGACTTGCCTTATTACTTGATGAAAAAATTCTTGGAGGATTATTATGGTCAGAATCTTCAAGAGCTCACAAGCAGTCATTTTTATAACTCAATAGGTGCAAACTACACTGGTTATAGACCCCTTAGAAAATTTGAGAAAGAAATGATTGTACCTTCAGAAAATGATACCTACTGGCGTAACCAAAAAGTACAGGGCTACGTGCACGATATGGGTGCAGCAATGCAAAGCAATATGGGTGGTCACGCAGGCTTATTTTCAAACTCAAATGACGTTGCCAAGTTGATGCAAATGTATCTTCAAGACGGGTATTATGGAGGTAAACGCTACTTCTCAAAAGAAACGATGGAGCGTTTTAACACCTGTAATTATTGTGATAATGAAGTGCGCAGAGGAGTAGGATTTGATAAACCACAACTTAGTGGTGGAGGTCCTACTTGCGGTTGTGTCCCTATGACCAGTTTTGGGCATAGTGGTTTTACAGGGACTTACACCTGGGCAGACCCAGAAAATGAACTAGTATACGTGTTTTTATCTAACAGAACATTTCCTACTATGGAGAATAGAGCTCTTATAAAATCTGGTTTAAGAACCACTATTCAGGAGGTGATTTATCAATCTTTAATTGATTAAATTTGTAAGGCTATGAGCTACTCGTACTACTTATAAAGTGTATGAGTCCGCTTTCGCGAAAGCGTAAAAAAACAACCC
>JAHDEV010000040.1:14050-19844 GCA_020628615.1 Dokdonia sp. | reverse complement strand
TACTTGAGTAAGACCTAGCGTTTTGGCAAAGCCATTTGTAGCAATGAGGAGCTTTTTTGTTTTGAACTGTACAGAGCTAGTGGCAACGGTTACTTCACTAGCATTTTCGGCATAAGAAATTACGTTTGTATTATTCAAAATCAAGATTCCTTTGGACTGAGCGAGTTGCAAAAGTGATTGCATCATACGCCCAGTATCTATTTGCCCCTCACTATTATTAAAGATTACTTGATCGTAGATTCCATCACATTGTAGGTCATTTGATTTTAAGCTATATACTTCCTTTTTGAAAATAGGAAAGAGTAATTTATTTATGGTAGGTATGGCTTCAACACATTGCTTATAGAGACTCTTATCCTTCTTTAAAAATAGCTCGTATCCTCCATTTTCTTGATAGTCGATACTCTTATCAGTAAGTAACGCTCGCAGTTTTGAGAGGCCTTCTATTCTTTTTTTTACGAGCGCTACGACTTCATCTTCTGAGTGTGATTTTAGGTCATCTAGTATTTCTGAAATACTACCAAAACAGGCAAATCCCGCATTTTTTGTACTTGCACCATTAGGAAGCATTCCTCTTTCTAACACGAGTATCTTTGCTTTTGGAAACCTTTCGCGTAAGCGTAAAGCACACGTAAGCCCTACAATACCGCTTCCTATTACGGTATAATCTACATTAGTAAACCACGCTTCTTGCTCCCAAAAACTAAACTCCATACATCTGTTTTTGTATAAAAATACATTTTATGTGTTAGTGACTCTAACTTCTCTCGTCTAAGGTGCTATGACTAGCAAAGGTTTTATCATCTTTATTTTTGTATCTCAACTGCTTTTTATGGCAGAGCCTAACCGTTATCACAAAGAATATCACGACAATGGTATCATTAAAGCCGAAGGCTGGGTTATGGGTGAGCAAAAGATTAAGTACTGGAAATTTTACCATAGTAATGGTGAGCTTATGTCTCAAGGTCACTATACAAATAACCTTAAAACCGACTATTGGTATTTTTACAATTCTCAAGGCAAACTAGTGCGCGAGGGGCATTATGAGAAGGGAAAAGCGCAAAATTGGTGGATTTTTTACGATATTGCGCGGCAAGAAACACGCAAAACTCAATATGTTGATAATGAGCAAGAAGGTTTTTGCTTAGTCTATAAAAATAACAAACTCATCAAAGTAGAAAAATACGAAGCAAATCAATTAAAAGGTGAATGGACAAGTGTAAGAACTTTTCGCCGTGATAATCCAGACATCTCTTTCTACTAGCATTATGGAGCCCCTTATAAAAGTTATTATACCAGCCTACAATGAACAGGATTCTATAGGTCTTGTCCTGCAAGACATTCCCGCTATTGTTAATGAAGTAATTGTAGTAAGTAATGCCTCTACAGATAACACAGAGCAAGTTGCTCAAGAAAATGGAGCTACCGTTTTAAGAGAAGAACAAATGGGTTATGGCTATGCTTGCCTTAAAGGGATGAATTATATTGCGAGCCATACTCCTAAGCCAGACATCGTTGTTTTTTTAGATGGTGATTATAGTGATTACCCAGAAGAGCTTACTAAGATAATAGCACCTATTGTGCAAGACAACTGTGATATGGTGATTGGTGCTAGGGATAAACGCTTTCGCGAAAGCGGGTCTATGACAGGACCACAAATTTTTGGAAACTGGCTAGCCACAACGCTTATGACTCTATTTTTTGGCGCACGTTTTACAGATCTTGGCCCATTTAGAGCAATGAAATATGATAGCCTCCTCGCCTTAGAGATGGAAGATAAAACATATGGCTGGACTGTAGAGATGCAACTTAAGGTCTTAAAAAAGAAAATGAAATATACAGAAGTACCCGTAAACTACAGAAACCGCATAGGCGTTTCAAAAGTATCTGGCACTGTAAAGGGCGCAGTTATGGCAGGAGTAAAAATATTAGGGTGGATTTTTAAATACAGTTTTAAGTAATGATTTTAGAAATATCTATCATAGTTATCTACACGATATCGCTAGTTATCATATTTGCCTACAGTCTATCGCAACTCAACTTGCTTTTTAATTACCTAAGAGCGCAGCGCATTAAAGACGATGCCCCAAAGTTCAATTTTAAAGACCCGGCTCAAATCCCACTAGTTACTATACAGCTACCTGTATATAATGAACTCTATGTGATGGAGCGATTACTAGATAATATTGCATTGCTAGACTACCCAAAGGAGAAGCTGGAGATACAAGTACTAGACGACAGTACAGATGAGTCTTTTGAGAGCACAAAAAATCATATTGAGAGACTTAAAAATCAAGGTTTAGACATAAAACACGTAACTCGTGAAGACCGCTCTGGCTTTAAGGCTGGTGCACTTAAGGAGGGACTTAAGGTTGCAAAGGGAGAATATATTGCCATTTTTGATGCAGATTTTCTTCCTGAGCCCAACTGGTTGCAGCGCACGGTGCCTTACTTTAAAGACCGAAACATAGGCGTAGTACAAACTCGCTGGGGGCACATTAATAGAGAGTACTCACTACTTACTCGAGTACAAGCTTTTGCGCTAGATGCTCACTTTACACTAGAACAAGTAGGTCGCAACAGTAAAGGTCACTTTATAAACTTTAACGGTACTGCTGGGCTATGGCGTAAGCAGTGTATAGAAGATGCTGGTAACTGGGAAGGAGATACGCTTACAGAAGACCTAGACCTAAGTTATAGAGCACAGCTTAAAAACTGGAAATTTAAGTATCTAGAGGATGTAAAAACTCCAGCAGAATTACCTGTGGTTATAAGTGCAGCACGCTCACAACAGTTTAGGTGGAATAAAGGTGGCGCAGAGAACTTCCAGAAGATGTCTAAAAAGGTGGTCACAAGCAAGAGCCTTTCTACAAAAACAAAGATGCACGGCATACTGCACTTACTTAACAGCACAATGTTTTTAAACGTGCTCATCGTAGCGATACTTAGCATCCCTATGTTATATATAAAGAACGAGTATGCACACCTTAAGCCTTACTTTTACGTGATGTCTTTCTTTGTCATAAGTAGTGTGATATTCTTTATATGTTACTGGTTTATGTTTAAGAGTATTTACGGTGGCGGTTTTAAGCAATTTATACGTTATATAGGGATGTTCTTTACATTCTTTAGTATCGCAATGGGCTTCTCATTGCATAACTCTATAGCAGTAATAGAAGGGCATCTAGGGAAACGTAGTGACTTTATACGCACCCCAAAATTCAACATAAGCGAACTCAAGGAATCTTGGAAAGGCAACAAATACATCAAGAAAAACATCTCTATAAATGTGATTTTTGAAGGACTATTAATGCTCTACTTTGCCTTTGGAATGTACTCGGCCTTTGTGGTAGGAGATCAAGGAGGAGATTTTGGACTATTCCCTTTTCACCTAATGTTATTTATAGGTTTTGGGTTTGTATTCTTTAAGTCGTTAACGAGCAAAGCGTGATAACAGCCCTGTGGAAATATCAAAAAACCTCATTGCTTCTTGCAGTTATTTCCCTTGTTGTTTACTACCTATTTGCATATCACTTACAGCGATCAGATTTCCCTTTTCTAGTAAGTCTTTATAGCATCCTGTTTGCCTCTTTTTATCTAATCGTAAAGAGCAGTAAAAACGATTTTGGCCTTCTCTTTTTTATTGCCATTCTAGCCAGAATAATTTTTATAAATGCCACGCCTAACCTCTCTCAAGACTTCTATAGGTTTATTTGGGATGGCCGTATGCTCATACAGGGTTACAACCCGTATTTAAGTACTCCACAGAGTTATATTGATGCGGGCACAACAAGCATAGTAGCACAAGCTCAAGAGCTCTATGCAGGTATGGGTACACTCAATGCTAGTCATTTTACAAACTACCCACCTATTAACCAGCTCATATTCTTAGTTGCAGCATTTTTCTCAAGTAAAAGTATACTAGGAAGCGTTATCACATTTAGAATAGTAATTATACTAGCAGATATAGGTACAATCATCTACGGTAAAAAATTACTTACTAAGCTAGGTTTACCCGTTTATAACATCTTCTGGTATGCCTTAAATCCTTTTATCATCATCGAGATGACGGGCAACTTGCACTTTGAGTCTGTGATGCTTTTTCTTGTTGTACTATCCCTTTACAAGTTATCGCAAGGCAAATGGATTTTAAGTGCTATGTTCTTAGCACTCTCCATATCAACTAAGCTATTACCGCTGTTATTTTTACCCCTATTTATGCAATACTTCTTAACCAGAGGTGGCGGTAAGACAACCCACTTTAGAAGTTCATATCCTTGGAAAGTCCGCTTTCGCGAAATAAAAACAAACACACCTAGACTCATTTACTTTTACCTCATCACCCTAGGAGTTGTGGTGCTTACATTTATACCATTTTTAAGCGGTGCTTTTGCTGAAAATTTTGGTACTACCATTGCCTTATGGTTTCAAAAATTTGAATTTAATGCGAGCATCTATTACATCATAAGGTATATAGGCTATCAAGTTATAGGCTGGAATATTATAGGAGATGTAGGGCCACTACTACCTAAAATTGTAGTTGTACTTCTTATACTACTCGCTTTTATACGCAACAACCGTAGCTTGCAGGCTATGATAACGGCCATCCTCATAGGGATGTTTTTTTATTTCTTATTATCGACTACCGTACACCCTTGGTATGTAGCGACACCATTATTATTATGTGTGTTTACTCGCTATCGCTTTCCTTTAGTCTGGAGTGCAACAGTTATACTAAGCTACGCTGCCTATGGTGCAGATGGATTTAAAGAAAACCTATGGCTTGTCGCTATAGAGTATATCACTGTTATAGGTTTTTTTGTATGGGAGGTGTTTTGGAAGCCAAAACCTACTGCTCAACTAGATAAACACTAGCCACTTTTCTATCTGTATAATTGCGACTAGGTTGGCCTGCAGTATTAAGCTCTAAAGTAAACATAAACTTATGTTGCATATCTGGAAAGGTTTCAGATACGAGCCAGTCATCTTCAAAGTAGACAAGTGTATAAAAGCTATTTTCGTTAGGCATCATAAACTTATCATCCTTACAAAGTCTTGGTATTTTTTCACCCGCCGCCCACACCATTTCTGGAGTAGCACCATTAAGTCCATACAAAGGTAGTGCCGGTAAGTTCTCAAAAGCTTTAAAAGAAGTCTCAACTCGCCTATCTAGTGAGCTACTCTTGACAGACTGGTGAGCACACTCCTTAAATTGAGATCGTTCATTAAAACCGACATTAACAAGCAATACAAGAGCAATAACAAGCGATAGCAAGCTCTTATAGAGCTCCTTTTTTACTAGAAAGTAAATGATACAAATGCCAGCTAAAACAACAAAAACACCGGGTAGAATATCTACTACAGAGAGGTAAGATAATTGCCACCCCACTGCAAGCAGCGCTAACCCCCCCAGTATAATTAAAGCGCCTATTAACCCAACATTAAAATAAACCGGCAAGGTCTCTTTTCTACCTGTAAGCTTACTAAAGCTCCTTACCAGATAATGTATATAAAAACCTATTGTAAACGCAAGCGGTATTAAAAC
Organism: Dokdonia sp.; assembly: GCA_020628615.1. Taxonomy (GTDB): domain Bacteria; phylum Bacteroidota; class Bacteroidia; order Flavobacteriales; family Flavobacteriaceae; genus Dokdonia. Next base: position 14,299 of record JAHDEV010000040.1, on the reverse strand, counting down.
GGGCATCAAGTAACGTGACTTTTTCTCTGGTATGACGGAGAGTAAAACGACAGCTAGCAAGGTCCATAATAAGGTAAATGTGTACTCTTTACGGTGTAACACGCGCGTTTTTAAATAAGGATAAAGGAGACTTATAAAAGCAGGTATCGTCCAGAAACCACTTTGTACAAAAAAGCTCCAGTAGTAGTAAAAAGGACGCACATTATAACTCGTCCAGTTACCTGTCTCCCTTTCGGCGATTCTTGCAAA
>JAHDEV010000040.1:0-13950 GCA_020628615.1 Dokdonia sp. | reverse complement strand
GCATAAATATCCCAAGGAGCCTCAAAAATGATGAGCACCACATAAAGAGATGTAACACTTATCAATCCATTAAGTAAACTATGACGAGGAGAAAGAGTAAGCTTTCGCGAAAGCGTAACAACAACACTCCCTAATAATACAACCATAAGTACTGCGGGAAGTCGCATTGCCCACACACTTTTGATTCCAAACAGGTAGCCAGATATAGCGGTAAGCAAGGTAGGTAATGGTGGCTTTTCATAACGGGGTTCTCCATTCATTGTAGTGAGTAACCAGTTGCCATCTGTGAGCATCTCTCTTGCAGAGATAAAATTGCGCGCCTCCATTATGGTTACTTCTAGCGCATCTAGAAAAGGTAATAACATACCAAGCACCACAAAGGTGATGACTAGTATAGGACGCTTTTCTAATTGCTCTATCACGCTGTTTTTGATATATAATGAAGGTATATATTACGAGCGTAAATAAACGTACCTAGCGAGTAAGAGAGAACCATCACATAATCTACTCTGTATAAAAAGTATACGAGTGACAGCAGTCCTCCAGTAAAAGAAAATAGCCAAAAGCCTAAAGGTAGTGTCGCCTCTTTATTCTTTTCTGCATAAAACCATTGGTATACAAAGCGCAGGGTAAATAATACTTGTGCTACAATACCTAAAGTAAGTAGCCAGGTAGCCATCTCATCTTTTGAGAAGAGAGCGGCTAGATCAAACTTTCCATTATTCCAGCCATATGCAATGATGCCTATGGGTATAGCTATTATGAGAAACTGAGACCATTTAGGCAAGAGTTTCCACTGCTTTTGTATCTGTAGGTTTCTTATGTAAATAATGTATCCCAGCACTTGCCCTAGCATAAGCGGGAAGTCTGTACGGAAGTAACCGTATATAAACAGTACAAAGGATCCAGAAAGACTAAGCCACCAGAAGGTTAAAGGTGTTACTACCTTCTTGCTCTTTTCTGAAAGTAACCACTGCGATAGCATTCTTCCTCCAAAGAGGATTTGGGCAAGCACAGCAAGTAACGACAGACTATCCACGGCTGGAGTTTCCTACTTTATAATTAATATACTTTTTCTTCATCCATAGATAAGCAAAGCAATCCATAAGCGGCCCTAGAAGGCGGTTCCAAACCCCAAATTTTGCCTCACCCGCCACTCGCGGAAAATGACGCACTGGCACTTGTTTTACTTTACCTTCTTGTAATAATATCATTGCAGGTAAGAAACGGTGTAATCCCTTAAACATAGGGATGCGCTGTGCATAATCTGTCTTGATGATTTTGAGTGGGCAGCCTGTATCATCCATCCCATCGTGGGTAAAAGAGCGACGTATCCCGTTTGCAATTTTTGAAGACATATTCTTAACAAAAGAGTCTTGCCTATCTGCACGTACACCCGTAACTAGATCGTAAGGTCCTATCTCCTCTATAAGTATATTAAAATCATCTGGAGCCGTTTGTAAATCGCTATCTATATACCCAACCAACTCAGTATCTGCGTGATCAAAACCTGCTTTTATAGCAGCACTTAAGCCACAGTTTTCTGTAAAGGCGATGTACTCAAAATCTGTGCTACGTGCACAAATGTCTTTTATGATATCTAGACTCGTATCCTTAGAGCCATCATTTACAAAAAGCACTTTACTCTTTGCTTTTGCGGTTTTAAAATAGGTATTAAACTCAGATTCTACTCGTAAGAGATTATCTTCTTCATTATACACAGGTACAACAATGGTGAGACGATACTCCATAGTCTATTAACCGTTTTTAAGATTGATCACCTCTTGTTTTGTAAGGTGACGCCAGTGACCACGTGGTAAGTCCTTCTTAGTTAATCCTGCTATAGTAACACAATCTACACGTACCACCTCATAATTAAGGTGTTCAAAAATAGTACGTATAATACTATTACCTGTATTCTTAATACGAAGTCCTACTTCTTTCTTAGGAGCTCCGTCTACAAAGCTTATTTCCTCTACCATTATAGTCTTACCTCCTATTTTAAGACCTTCTCTTATACGCTCTGCATCTGCAGCTTTGAGGTTATTAGACAGCTCTATATGGTATAATTTATCTACTCCCTTTTTTGAGTTTGTAAATCGTTGTACAAGCTCATCATCGTTAGTAAAAAGTAGTAACCCCATTGCGTTGCGCCCTAGTCTACCTATAGGTTGTATACGTGATTTTGTAGATCCCGCTACGAGGTCCATCACCGTATTACCTTTATCATTACTTGTGGTAGTTGCAAATCCTTTAGGCTTATTAAGTAATACATATGCCTTTGCTTCTGGGTTAATACGACGACCGTCAAAACGTACATCATCATCTATTTTTACTTGATAACCCATCTCATTAATCACCTTACCATTTACGGTAACTTGACCTATAGATATATACATATCTGCCTCTCTACGAGAACACACTCCAGAGTTTGCTATATATTTATTAAGACGCATCGTCCCATCATCCTTCTTACGTTGCGTTTGTTTTTTTGGTGCATCAAAGGCTTTATCTTTTGCCTTTGCGGTAGGTCTTCCTCCTTGTTTACGTACTGGTTGTGTACCACGAGAACCGCTTTTTTGCTTTCCTCCTGCGCCACTGCGTCCAGATGGTTTTCCTTTTCCTCGATTATCTGCTCCTCTGCTCATTACATTTTATTTAAGCTACAAAGGTAAGATTTAGTCTGTTGTGATTAGTAGTATGTGTGTAGAATGTTGTGATAACCGCTTTCGCGAAAGCAATATAAGCCCACCACACCGTCTCAACATCATAAGTCACTCATTTTAAAACAGCTGCTTCGGCACAGAACTTGATTCTGTATAGGTGTTCAACATTTTTAAAACTTTATATTATGAGAAGACGTACTACTCCAGAAGTAAATGCGGGGTCTATGGCAGACATTGCATTCTTATTACTTATTTTTTTCTTAGTCACCACCACCATAGAAAAGGACAAAGGCATCGCCAGGCAGCTACCACCAGCACTCACAGATGCAACCGAAGCTCACGTAAAAGAAAAAAATCTATTACAAATTATGGTCAATCCTGAAAATGAAATTCTTGTAGAAGAAAAGCGAGTCCCTATTACAGATCTAAAAGAGGTGGTTATAGCATTTTTAGACAATGGCGGCATACCTCTGGGTGAGCAAGGTCATTGCGATTATTGTCTAGGTGAGCATAGTCTACTCTCTTCAGATAATCCTCAAAAGGCAGTAATATCCCTCGCTCCAGATAGACTTACAGACTATGAAACCTATATAAAAGTACAAGCCCAGCTCACTGCGGCATATGAAGATTTGCGTCAGAGAGCATATAAACGATTATACAAACAAGACTATTCATCTATTAATAAAGCGGTGCGAGAAGGCACTTATGATGGGAATCTAGAGAAAGTAAAACTCCAACTCAACAAAGTGCGTTCCCTTTACCCGATGCTCATCTCTGAAGCTACCACAAAAAGAGAGTTAAGACTATAACCTCATAAAAGAGGTGTAATCATAATCTGGATTACACCTCTTTTACATTAATCATTAAACTTAACTACACGCTGGCGTTCTCTATTTACTGTAAGCTGAGTTACATCTGGACGCGAGTAATGACCAGATGGGTCAAAGTTTTGTCGCTCTTCATATACCTTATTAAAGTCTAGGGTGTGATAAATATTACCTTCTGTTGTGATGTCTGGCGGTAGTATAAATTCCCCATCTGGACCAGCAATACAAGAACCTCCGTTTGAAGACACTTCTGGAGCTCGTTTTAATATTTCTTGAAGATGAGGCGTGTCATTTGGAAAATCTGTTGCGATTGCCATTCTACTTGATACAGATATCACATAACTGCGTGACTCGCGAGCAATAAATCGTGTGATGTCTTTTGTATTGTAATCACTGCCTGGCCATACGGCTATGTGCAAGTTTTCTCCTTGTGCATACATTGCAGCACGTGGTAGCGGCATCCAGTTCTCCCAGCAATTGAGTCCACCTACAGTAAATTGTTTAAGCGAGTGTACTCGTAAACCGTGACCATCACCCGGCGCCCAGGTAAGGCGCTCATCATAGGTAGGTTGTAATTTGCGGTGTACAGATTGTATAACACCTTGTTGATCTATATACACAAGAGAACAATATAGACTAGCTCCACCTCTATCCATTGGTTTTTCTATAATTCCAAGATATATTGCAATATTATAATTTTGAGCAAGAACACATATTTCTTGTAAATCCCCTCGTTCTATATCTACCGCATTTCTAGTATAGTGTGCGTGAAGCTCCTTTACCACCTTTGTGTCCCAAGCGGCTCCATCTGTAAGTGATAACCAGTATGGGTAACCAGGCAAAAGCCCCTCCCCAAAAACGATGAGCTCTGCATCATTTGAAGCCGCTTCTATTATAGCTGTTTTTATTTTCTCAATCGTGGCATCTCGATCTCCCCAGACAGGAGCGATCTGAGCAAGGGCAACTTTAAGGTGGTTAGGCTGTGACATATAGTGTTTATGGTTTGTTTAAATGGATTATCATCACTAAAAATACATAATAGTAGTCGATGATAAGTGATTACGCTTTCGCGAAAGCGCACAAAAAGATTTCAATATCGCTCACTATAATTAGGAATTTATCTTATTATTAGTAATATTTCCATAATTTTGACATAAATCCTTAATTATGAATTTTGAACGTATCAAAGAAAAGCTAAATATACTTGCAGATGCTGCAAAGTATGATGTCTCTTGCTCCTCTAGTGGTAGTAAGCGTGCAAATAAGAATAAAGGATTAGGAGACTCAAGTGGTATGGGTATTTGTCATACGTATACAGAAGATGGCAGATGTGTGTCTTTGCTTAAAATTTTACTTACCAACCACTGCATCTTTGACTGTGCATACTGCGTCACTCGAAAGAGTAATGACATCAAGCGAGCGGCTTTTAAAGTACAAGAGGTGGTAGATCTTACCATTAACTTTTACCGTCGTAATTATATAGAAGGGTTGTTTTTGAGTAGTGGTATTTTTAAAAATGCAGACTATACAATGGAGCGGCTTGTTGCTGTGGCAAAAAAGTTGCGCGAGGAAGAAAACTTTAATGGGTACATACATCTCAAATCTATACCAGGAGCTAGTGATGAACTTATGCGAGAGGCAGGCCTATATGCAGATAGATTATCTGTAAACATAGAGATCCCATCAGAAAAGGGATTAAAACTACTTGCACCAGATAAGAAACGGGAAGATTTTATAAAACCTATGCAAAAGGTAAAAAATGAAATCATACAGTACAAAAGCGAGAAAAAACTCATAAAAAGCACACCTGTTTATGCTCCCGCAGGCCAGAGCACACAAATGATTATAGGTGCAAGCGGCGAGACAGATGCAGAGATTATGTATACCAGCGCATACTTTTATAAACAGTTTAAAATGAAACGCGTGTACTACTCTGGTTACATACCTATAAGTTATGACGAGCGTCTACCATCTATAGGCACAGAAGTACCTATGATGCGAGAAAACAGATTATACCAAACTGACTGGCTGTTGCGTTTTTATGGGTTTGATATACGTGAGTTACTCAATAAGGAGCACCCTAATCTTGAAACAGACATAGACCCAAAGCTAAGCTGGGCACTGCGCAATCTAGAACACTTTCCCGTAGATATTAATAAGGCAGACCGTAGAATGCTTGCACGCATACCAGGTATAGGGATGCGATCTGTACATAAAATTATACAAGCACGTCGCTATAGAAAACTAAACTGGGAGCACCTTAAAGCGATAGGCATCTCTATAAACAGAGCGCAATATTTTCTCATATGTGACTCTGCAACTTTTGAGACCAAAGACCGCACAGCAGCACAATTAAAGAGCTTAATTATAGGAACATCTGGTAGCAAGTGGCGAGGTGCATATAGTAACCAGCTCAACCTTTTTGGCTCAAATGCTCCTTTAACCACCTCTTGATATGGGAATGATTGATCAATACATATATGACGGCACCTTTGAAGGTTTTCTTTCTGCGGTGTTTGAGGTATATGAGCGCAAACCTTTAGTGGTAAAAATAGTAAGCGAGCGCATCGCTACCGAAAATTTCTTTGATGAAGAGCACACTATCTACACAGATCAAGTAAAAGCAGACCGTGTATGGAAAGGCATACAAACCAAAATAGGCAAAAAAGCAGGCGACTGGATTTATCGAGCTTTCCTCAGTGAAAAACCAGATCGCGAGCGCGTGCTCCTGCGCATCATTAAAAAAGGTTTTTTAGGCCATCGGGTTACAGAAGATTATGCAGATGTAGATGTTTTGAGACTAAGTAATCTTGTAAAAATGGTGGGAAGAGAAAAACACAGAATGGATGCCTTTGTGCGTTTTAAACTCACAAAAGATAATGTGTACTTTGCAGAGATAGAACCAGATTTTGACACCCTACCACTTAATGCTATACACTTTAAAAATAGATATGCAGACCAGAAGTGGCTCATTTATGATAGATGCAGGCATTATGGAGTGTACTACGACCTGCACAAAATATCATACGTAAAGCTAGAGGTTTCAAAAGATATAAATACGAGTGAGGCAGCGCCTTTTTATTTTACCCACGACGAGATGCACTATCAAGACCTCTGGAAAAACTATTTTAAGAGCACAAATATTCCTTCCAGAAAAAATATGCGACTGCATTTACAACACGTACCTAGAAGATACTGGAAGTACCTTAGTGAGAAACAGCCATAATATTATTATAGGGTGCTTTATTACGCTTTCGCGAAAGCGTAACCTCAACTAGTTCAATCCACGTTTATCTATAAAGAAGCGTTTCATTATTTGCTCACACTCGTGTGCGAGAATACCACGCTCGACTTTAGTTTTAGGGTGCAGAGTTGTGCCCATTTTCTCATAACCACGACGTTCATCACTCGCCCCATACACAATACGCCCTATCTGGCTCCAGTACAAAGCTCCAGCGCACATCTGGCAAGGCTCAAGCGTTACATACAAGGTGCATTGCTGTAAATATTTACCGCCTATATAATTTGAAGCACTGGTAATAGCTTGCATCTCTGCGTGTGCAGTTACATCTGTGAGACGCTCTGTAAGATTATGGGCTCTCGCTATAATCATATTATTTATTACAACAACAGCTCCCACGGGTATCTCACCTTGATCAAAAGCGGCTTGAGCCTCTTTTAGTGCTTTTTTCATAAAGTAGTTATCGTCGTAGGGTTCTAGCATCTGTTGTGTTTTATTAGAATATAAAAATACAGATTCAAGACGTACCTTTGTGCGATGCAAAAAAGTATTCTAGATACCATTTTAAGTCCAGCGGACTTACGCGCTTTAACTCCGGAGCAATTACCAGTGCTTGCCCAAGAGTTACGTAGGTTTATCATAGATATTATTGCTACCAAAGAAGGGCACCTAGGTGCAAGCTTAGGTGTTGTAGAACTTACCATAGCACTACATTATATATTTAATACACCTAGTGATAACCTGATCTGGGATGTAGGCCACCAGGCTTATGGACATAAAATTCTTACTGGTCGTAAAGATGTGTTTCATACTAATAGGCAAAAAGGTGGTATAAGTGGTTTTCCTAATAGAGGTGAGAGTGTTTATGACACCTTTGGTACAGGTCACAGTAGCACCTCCATAAGTGCAGCTCTAGGTATGGCAATGGCTGCTACTCTTAAAGGGGAGCATAACAGACATCATATCGCGGTAATAGGAGATGCATCTATTGCCAGTGGGATGGCCTTTGAAGGGCTTAATCACGCTGGTGTAACAGACGCAAACTTGCTTGTAATACTTAATGATAATGCTATAGGCATAGACCCTAGCGTAGGTGCTCTTAAAAGATATCTTACAAACGTAAAAAAAGGCACCGCTCGCGAAGAAAATATTTTTGAGGCACTCAATTTTTGTTACTTTGGCCCTGTAGATGGGCACGATTTAAATGCTCTAACTGAGGTTTTACAGGAGTTAAAGAAAACTAAAGGTCCTAAATTTTTACACGTAATCACTACAAAAGGCAAAGGTCTCGCTCTAGCAGAGCGTGAGCAAATTACCTATCACGCCCCAGGCAAGTTTGATGCTATAACAGGTATTAGAGTTGCAAAAGATAGCACTCCGCAGCCTCCTAAATATCAAGACGTTTTTGGCCACACCATTGTTGAGCTTGCTACTTTAAATAAAAAAATTATAGGTATCACACCAGCAATGCCTACTGGAAGTTCTCTCAAGTATATGATTGAAGCCTTTCCAGATAGAGCCTTTGACGTGGGTATTGCAGAGCAACACGCAGTAACACTTTCGGCAGGACTTGCAACTGAGGGTATGGTAGTCTTTTGCAATATATACTCAACTTTCTTACAACGTGCTTATGACCAAGTGATACACGACGTAGCGCTTCAAAATCTGCCTGTTATCTTCTGTTTAGATAGGGCTGGGCTTGTGGGGCAAGATGGTGGCACGCATCAAGGAGTTTATGATCTAGCTTATCTTAACTGTATTCCTAATCTTATTATTTATGCGCCTAGCGATGAGATTGCTTTGCGTAATATAATGTACACTGCCCAGCAAGGCCTCAACCATCCTATTGCGATACGTTACCCTAGAGGGAGAGGTGTTCATATAAACTGGCAATTACCATTTAAAGAAATCACTATTGGTAAAGGTTACAACATTATCAAAGGAAAGAAGACTGCAGTTGTAACTTTAGGTAGCATTCTCAAAAATGTACTGGCTGCGGTAAACGAGGTAAATGCAAGTTGTAGCGTGTATGATATGGGTTTTTTAAAACCGTTAGACACGGCACTACTAGACACTATTTTTACTACTTATGACCATATCATTACTGTAGAAGATGGTTCAAAAATAGGCGGTCTAGGTAGTAGTGTGGGTGATTACGCTTTCGCGAAAGCGTACAAAGGATCTCTAAAAATCTTAGGTATACCAGACACATTTATAGAGCACGCTACGGTAGAACAGCAATATGAGGAAGCTGGTATTTCTGTAGCTTCACTTTCTTTACTTCTTAAAAATTTAGCATAAAAAAAATCGGTAGGCTTGTGACCTACCGATTTTAAATAATTTGGACTTAAAGCTACTACTCGATAATAAGTTTTGTAGTCTCTGTCCCTAAGTCTGTCTGTACTTGTAGTAAATATATACCTGTTGCCAGACCTTCTGCTTGTAATCTTACTGTATCTTGAAGAACAACATCTTTTGAGTATACTGTACGACCATTAATATCTACAATCTTCACCGTACCTGCGCCTTGAGGAGTTGCTACTGCAATGTTTATCTCTCCATTAGTAGGATTAGGGAAAATACTGAATACACCGTCTCCTACCTCTGCAACAGAAAGTGGACCATTACAAGGGTTTAAGTTATCTGGTGGTAAATCTGTAGCAGATGTACCATCTTCTCTTTCTCTCCAGTCACCTTGATCTGCAGACCAACCTAGACCTCTATTTGCAAAAGAATTCCAGATGATACAACCCACGGCTGCTTTTTCATCTTCATCTGCTAGGTAAGGACTCATCTCTACGGCAGCTAGTATGGCATCACGACCATCTACAAATCCTGGGTTACAAGGTTGTAACTTAAGACCGTCTATCACTAATTGTAATGCGATATTATTACCTCCAGTACCGTTGTAAATATCTGCATCAAAACCATATTCTTCTATAAGGTTCCACGTCATATCCCAGATCATCGTCGTCCAAACATAACCAACTGGGTGAGGCGCTGTAGTACTTTCAAAAACAGCAACGCTATCATAAGTTGAGTTATTTACTGCAAAGTCTGTGCTATAAGGAGTAGGTCTTATTCCTCCACCATCTGTATCTTCTCCTATTGCAAAAGTCCCTATACCACGCACATCTGCCCCAGTATCTCCTTCTTCCATTGTGAGCATTAGCCCAAAATAATCTGACCATCCTTCACTCATCACCTCTGTAGCCTTACCAGCAACACATCCATTTGCGTCAAACTGAACGCAGGTACGCATACAGTTGGAATTATTTCTCCCCCCTGTAAGTCTGTTAGACACACCGTGCCCATACTCGTGTGCAATTATACCATTATCAAGATCACCATCTACTTGGTATGGCCCTGCAAATAAAACAGAAGCATTAATTGTTTCGCCAGCAATTAGTGCGGCTATAATCGCCTCACCATCTTCTAATGACACCATCAGGTTAGGTATTGTTACTTGATCTCCTACGGCTCCAGGAGCCATTGCAATTGGTGCATCTGCGACGTTATTTACTACAATAACGGCTACAGCACCAGCATTTTCGGCAGCAAGAACTTTCACCCCGAATTCACAAGCGCCTCTTCTTAATACAGCAATTTTACCCACGAGGTCTTCTCCATTTGTAATAACATCACAAGCATCTAGCTCATCTGTAGAGTCTGCACCAGAGTTATCATCTATGGCAAGAGCAAGGTCTGCTACTAGAGCCTCATCTTCTGGGATAGGCGCTCCAAACTGTGAAGGAACTCCCACATAACCTCCAGCTAGGGGACCTTCTGTAATAGTAACTAGATCGCCAGGAGGGCCTGATGCAGAAAATAAGAACATTTGCATTCTTGGATTAATTCCGTCTGGGGGTGTTGCAAAGTTTGCGTTATTTAATCCAGATCCATCTTGTGCATCTGCAACTACAAAGTCGTCACCATCTGCCATACCCGTATAGTTGGTTTGTTGAAAATTTCCATTTTCTTCATCAAAACCGTATTGATATAATATATCGTGAACGATGTTATTCCAATAGAACAAGTTAGTTGTCGCTGCATCTAACATATTTACAGGATTTGTATCAAAGTTGTAAGGAAAGTCAAAATTAAGGGCATCACCTCCGTCTGGTGACGCTCCTATGGTTTCTTCATTATCTCCTGCAGTATCATCAAGTGCATATACATTATTACCTCTTGTAATTGTAAACTCTGCACCCTCTACTCCGTCTGTATCGTGCCACCCGAAAGGTGATGCAACAGGGTCTTGTGGCTCAACTACTAAAGCAGCGTCTCCGTGGTTAGGGCTTTCTAAAGGAAGTGGATATACAAAATACTGCTCTCCAGCTAAGGCTGCAGTTGCTTGATTTGCTTTAAAAAGTGTAAAGTTGTTTTCTTCTTTTACTTTTCGGTTTGTAACAGCTTTGTGGTTATGTGTTCCAAAAGAACAAGAAACCACCCAGTCATTCTGGTCAAGAATCTCTCCGCTGTTTGCATCTACGCGCACACTCCACCAGTGTTTACCATCTAGAGTATGGATGTTAAGGTCCCAAGCTAGCACAAGTGCATCACCTACCGGTACGTACACAAGCTCTACAGGTACATCTTCTAAAGAAACATTACCCGTATTAAGTAAGAATTCCTTAGTAGTAACGGTTTCAATTATTGAGAAAGATCCGGAACCTAGTCCTAATCTCGTTGCTGCAGATGCGGCCGCTTGCAAAGGATTAAGTTGTGGAACTGTTGCATTAACACGTGAGGCTACGTTTGCCTCTAGTGTATTTGTCATATAAACGAGCTCTTGACCATTAAAAGCGCCGTTTACAGCAGCATTAAAAATAGAAATATCATTGTATTTCTGTCCGGCATACACGTGTGTGATGCCTGTTCTTTGCGTTCTAGACTGACTGTATACATACAAGTCGTCTACATCTGAGGTTGTAATTCCCGACTCAGATCGTTGATTGATTAATTGTTCTTGCAATAGGGATAGATAATCTTGTGCCTGCACACCTGCAGAAGCAAACAAGAAAAGAATAGCAAGAAATTTTGAGTAATGTTTAAACATATATTTAGGATTTTAATAAGCTGGGTAAAGTTATGTTAACAAATGTGTTAATACAAATGCAAAATAATGATTAACAGTCTTGTTTAACTAGAAATATTCATTCCCTTAAGCTGTTCGAAAATTTTCAACGACTTGCTATCTGTCATAACAGATACCTGATTGCATATCTCTAGCAATTCTTGATAAAGGGAATTATCTTCTCCAGCACGTGTTTTAAATAATTGTATCACCAGCTTATCGTAGTGTGTCGGCTTTTCTGTAATAGCCTTACAACGTGCTGTTAATAATGTGTTTAAAATCTCATAACCAGCAATCTCTTTTGAGATTACCTCGTCACTCTGGTAAATATTTGAGACACTTATTTTAAGTACGTCATTAATTTGAGCTTCATAGCTAGATTTATCCAATAAACCTTTTGCAAAAGCACCATTGAGTATAGCCTCTTCATTATCCATAAATATAGAAACGGCTTCGTCTATTAAAGTTCCTATAGCGAGCGCACGCAAGTAACCTACTCGGGCAGACTTCTCGGTAAGAGAAGCATATTTAGACCTATTAATGTGAGGAACTAACTTAATAAGATACTCTAATGCATACTCCTCTGGTATGAGTCCAAGGTTTATACCATCCTCAAAATCTATAATTGTGTAACAGATATCATCTGCCGCCTCCACTAGAAATGTAAGTGGGTGCCTTGCATAACTTATATCTTCTCCTGTACGAGTCTGGATAAGCCCCAGCTCCTCTGCAACCTCTTTAAAAGCTTCCTTATCTTCTTGAAAGAAGCCATATTTCTTGTCGGCTATATGCTTCGTAGGTTTATGAGGTAGTGACTCCTTGGGATACTTCATAAAAGTACCTAGCGTCGCATAAGAGAGTCTCAAGCCCCCATCTGCACCTGGTCTTGACTCGGTGAGAATTTTAAATCCGTTTGCATTACCTTCAAAACTACAAAGGTCTTCATACTGCTTTTCTGTAAGCTCAGACTTAAATCGTTTACCATCTCCATTTTTAAAAAAATCACCTATAGATTTCTCTCCAGAATGACCAAAGGGAGGATTACCTATATCGTGAGCAAGTGCTGCCGCAGCGACTATAGCTCCAAAATCATTCATCTTATAACCGTGCACTTCTGCCAGATGCGGGTACTTTTCTAAAATGCGCTTCCCTACCTGCCTTCCTAAAGATCTCCCTACAACAGCTACTTCAAGACTGTGTGTGAGTCGTGTATGAACAAAATCTGTTTTAGACAAAGGGATTACTTGTGTCTTGTCTTGTAGACTCCTAAAAGCCGATGAAAATATAATACGGTCATAGTCTACCTCAAAACCTAACCTAGTTTCATCTTGCTCTGCTCGTAATCTTTTATTAGTATCTCCCTGTCTTTTGAGTGAAAGCAGGCGTTCCCATTGCATCATAGTTGTCTATTTCTTTAAGGTAGACAAGATAGTGGGTTTTACGCTTTCGCGAAAGCGTAATCTACATCTCCTCACAAATGTTAAGTAAAACAAACCCTCTTAACATTTAACTAACACAAATATTACCTGTTAATAAAGGAAGCGTAACACTCCCATAATCCACCCGCTAGAAAATGTGATGATATTTGCAGCGAACAAAACAAGATTCAAAACTAACTCGATTAACAATGAAAAAATTCTTTTTAAGCGTAGCATTCGCAAGTGCACTACTAGTAAGTTGTGGAGATGATGACCAACCAATAGTTATTACAGAACAGCCTACTGAAACACCAGAAGAGACAGTTAACGCTACTCTTACAGGTGAAATCAATGAGGATCTTACACTTACAGCAGACACAATCTGGGAGCTAGATGGTCGTGTAACAGTTACTGCTGGTAACACACTTACTATAGAGCCGGGAACAATCATAAAAGCCTTCGCAGGTCAAGAGGCAAACGCATCTGTACTTGTAATTGCAAGAGGAGCAAAAATAGAAGCAAACGGTACAGCAACTGCACCTATCATTATGACATCTGCCGCAGATGGAATTGCAGTAGGACAGACTGTAGGAACTCTTGATGAAAACACTCGTGGTTTATGGGGAGGTCTTATCGTACTAGGAAATGCACCTATCTCTGAAGATGGCAATATAGAGGCAACTCAAATTGAAGGTATCCCTGCAAATGACACAAACGGTCT
>JAHDEV010000231.1 GCA_020628615.1 Dokdonia sp. | reverse complement strand
TAGGAGTAATATTAAAGGTGTCATCTATTACACCTAGTAACTCTGTGACATCTGCCGTACCTGTGGTGTCTATATTAAGACTAATAATAATAAAAACCAATAACGTGATTACTATAGTAGGTACTGTGGTAATGGTCATATATTTTATATGCGTAAAAAGATCTGTACCTGCCATCGCTGGAGCTAGGTTAGTCGTATCACTTAGTGGTGACATTTTATCACCAAAGTATGCACCAGAAATCACAGCTCCCGCTATCATACCTGCATCTATACCCAATGCTTGACCTATTCCAATTAATGCAATACCTACAGTGGCAGATGTAGTCCAAGAGCTTCCTGTTGCAATGGAGATAATGGCAGCAATAATGACTGAGGCTGGTAAAAAGATAGTAGGGTTTAATACCTGGAGGCCGTAATATACCATTGCTGGAATAATACCGCTCACAAGCCAGCTACCGGCAAGTGCTCCTACTAGAAATAATATGACAATAGGTACAAAAACACTTTTGAGGTTTTCCCAAACTTCGGCGAGCATTGTGCCTAGTGTAGATTTATTAAGAAAGCCTACTACTGCGGCTGCAGCTCCTCCCATAAGAAGGATGTATTGATTAGAATACTCACCAAGCCACTCACCATCTTTAAAAAAAATATTATACGCTAGAAGCCCCATTAAAATAACAACTGGGATAAGAGCCTCCCACAAATTTAGTTCACGATTATCTACAATATGATGGTTTTTTTGCTCTTCTAGATTGTTATCCATTGTGTGTGTTTTGTATAGGTAATGTTACAATAATAGCCTGTATTTTGCAAGGTGTGAGAGCAAATAGCTCATAGCTCTCATTGCACGCTCATCTCTTAGATTAAAAGAGGTGAGAATCTATCACTCTTTGTTATAGTTAGTTAGACTGCATAGAGCAATACTTCTTATGTTATAAAAAAACAATGCGAGCTTACAGTAGGTTACCATAAGCTCGCAAAGATTTTATTAGCGATAATGTGTTATGCCATTTTTGGAACCAAAACGCCTATCTCTTCCATACAAGATTTCATCATTTCATAAGTACGTTCTATATCTGCATCAAGGCCTATTGAGAACCTTATAAGACCATCTGTAAGTCCCATAGCTGCTTGCTCATCTTCTGGAATTTCTGATGAAGTCGAAGTTCCTGGGGCGCTAAAGAGGGTTTTGTAAAATCCTAAACTCACCGCTAGGTAACCTAGGTTCTTTTCTTGCATTAACTCCATAAGTGCATTTGCCTTATCTAGTGATCCTACATCTACTGTAAGCATACCGCCGTAGCCGTACTTATCATTCATATGTCTATTAAACACCTCGTGACTAGGGTGAGAAGGGAGTCCTGGGTATACCGTTCTTAGTCCTAGATTTTCAAAACGCTCTGCGAGATACATAGCATTGTGACTATGTTGCATCATTCGTATATGCAGGGTGCGCAAGTTCTTGAGTACAGAGGCTGCTCTTAGACTATCCATCGTAGGGCCTAGTAGCATACTTGCTCCATCATTTACATTACGTAACTCGTCTATAAACTCTTGTGTACCACAAACTACGCCACCTACCGTGTCTGAAGATCCGTTTATAAACTTAGTAAGACTGTGTATCACCACATCTGCACCGTGGTTTACAGGAGATATAGAGAGCGGTGAGAATGTATTATCAACCACTAGCTTAAGGTGATGTCTTTTTGCAATGGCAGAGAGCCCTTCAATATCTGCAATCTCAAGTAGTGGGTTGCTCACAGACTCACAGTAGAGCACCTTTGTGTCTTTTGTAATAGCGGCTTCTACCGCTTCCAGATTTGTAATGTCTACAAAGCTCGTCGTAATGCTTAGTCTAGGAGCAAAGTTTTTTAAGAAGGCATATGTTCCTCCATAAATGGTACGGCTTGACACTACGTGATCACCAGCCTGGCACAGTTGTAATAGGGTAGGAGTGATAGCACCCATACCACTGGCAGCAACGTTTGCCGTTTCTGTTCCTTCCATTGCAGCAAGGGCTGCACCTAGATAAAGATTAGACGGTGTACTGTGTCTTGAGTATAAATAACAACCATCTGCATTACCTTCAAAGGTGTCAAACATTGTTTTTGCCGATAGAAAAGTGTAGGTTGAGCTATCTGAAATAGAAGGATTTACTCCTCCAAATTCTCCAAAATACTGTAAATCTTGGATCTCGTTTGCGGGTTTAAATTTCATGGTTGATTTCGGTTTTTGTAATTGAAACTTGTTTCGGTGTATAAGCACATTGGTTGTTAGAAT